>NZ_DJHG01000057.1:0-47399 GCF_002432955.1 Mesotoga sp. UBA5825
GGATTTTCTCTTACAGGGAAGACACACTCTCGTTGGCTCGAACACCGAGGACTTCTACGCCCTTCACGTAGGTATAGAGAATCGTGAGATTGAGTCCCTCAAACTCAGGCTGGATACAGATCTAAGATTCGACACCGGATTCGCCCTGTCGCGATTCCTTATAGAGAGCCGGGGAGAGTATCTCGGTCTTGATAGGCTTAGACCGGCATATCACATTCTCTTCACGAACGACCTGAAGACCCAGAGCAGCAGATTTGAAGTCCAGGCCGGCCTCGCATATGTTCCCCAGTTGAGGAGCCCTCTGGCTCTCCTTGCGGAGGGAGCTTACTATATAAGCAGAAACGGAGAAGAAACGACTTCTGAAGGCCGACTGACTCTTGACACTGTCTTCTGGTATGATAGAACCTTCAACTTCGCTCTGACCGGGGAGATATATCTCAAGAAAAACATGGTTTACACAATAAACGGACTCAGAGCGGAGAAGTCTTTTGCCGATCTCTTCTATATCACCGGTGCCGGATATCTTGTAAACGATAATAGAGGCGGTTTCTATAACAGATTCATAGTCCAGGCCGGTCTCACCCTGTGGCCGGATACAGTTGTCTACGCCGGTTATGGCTTCGGTTCGCTGAAGGAGAGCTTCCTTGGAAATCTGGGAAAGGACGGCTTCTACTTTGGAGTAAAAATCAAATTGGACGACAGCTGGTTCTTCAAGAGCAGAAGCACCGGAAAGTTGAACCTCTACTTCTTCCTCGACAAGGATCTCGATACGAAATTCGATACAGGTGAGATGCCCGTAAGCGTCAAGGTGAGAATAGATGGCATAGAGTACAAGAGCGATGGAAATGGAGTCATATCTGTCGAGTTGCCCGTCGGTCTTTACAGAGTCGAACTCGTAGAATACCCCGATTCACTTGTTTCCTTGCTTAAGGATTCTCCAGAGCTTCAGATAACTGAGTACGGATCCAGAGACTTCTACTGGCCGTTTATGGAGTCTCCAGCGTACGTAGATATACGTATCTTTGTCGACTCGAATTCTTCGGGCACATACGATAAGGAAGAGGAATACCTGAAGAGCTTCTCTATCAACATAGGCGAGGATGTAGTGTTTACCGAAGACAAAACACTTACCGTCCCGGTCTCATCGGGAATTATAAGAATCTCACTGGATCTGGCCTCGCTAGGTTCGGGTGTCAGTATCACGACCGGTACTTTGAACAGACAGTTAGAGCTGAGACCGGGGGAGAGGAAGAGTGTCGAATTTGGAGTCGCCTTCCAGCGGAAAATCGAAGTGGTCCTCTTCAGAGACCTGAACGCGAACGGTCTGAGAGAGAGCGAAGAGCCTCTTCTGGATGCTTCAGGTATTCTAACCATAGGCGGAAAACCCTTTAGAATAGGCTCCCGGACGATCCTTGAGGGTGTTCCTGCCGGTGTTAGCAGAGCAAGTCTGACGATGGACAGGGGCTTTGAAAGACTCTACTCTCGCACTACATCAATTGAAACAATTGAAGTTGACGAGAAGGGCGATACTCGACTCGAGATTGGATTCGCTCAAAGGAGCTCACTGAACATATCTTTGATTGACGAGACAGGAGATTATTTGTATGAAGTGGTTAGTCTGAATGTCGATGGAATCGAATTCCAGGTCTTTGGAATGATCGAACTGGTAGGACTTGTCTTTGGGGAACACTCCATCGAAATAACCGAGTTGCCAAACGGATATACTGTCTCAGAAAATCTGAGGACAATATGGCTCGAACCTGGTAAGAACAGTGATCTAACGATTTCAGTCGAGAAAAAATAGTGTTCACCTATTTTCGAGTGCTCGAGCCTGGCATCATATAATAACAAGCATATCGATACGTTGAATGATCGGAGATATTGACCTCAGATAGCATCTAAGTTCACCAGACGACAACAATCGCAAGAAAAAGGCTTCGAAGTTTGCTGCAATTGTTGCACTTTGCAGATTATACTGGCGGTACCAAGAAAACCTGAACTTATTGCTCTCATTGCTTTTGAAGTGCTCCATCGCCAGACCTTTCAAGAGTTAGCTTTAGAAATCGCTGCCCCACTTAAGAAGCAGATCAATTTGCAGGAATGAGAACTTAGACTCAACTTTGACAGCGACAAATCTAAAAACAGCTAAACAAGGGGAAAAATGAAAAGAAAAACAGACGTACCACCACAGTGGTATATTATGCAATCTCTTTGAGTAGATCCGGTGGTCTTATTTTGAGTGATTTGAAAGCGTCGTAAGCATTGCCCATCATTTCAGTCCTTGCAAGAAAGCGTTTGCCTTCTACCGTTAGCTCAACTGCCCTTATCTCTTTCAAGTCTTCAAGTATTTCTGCGTAAGAGAAAGTACTTCCAATCTCTTTCAGCTTTCTACATAAGGCAGTCTCCATTACAAGCGCAAGGAAACAGATCATTATGTGTCCCTTCACCTGTTTTTGGCAAGTAGGAAATCGCTCTTCCTCAATAAGTAAGAAAGGAGTGTTCTATTTTGCCTGTTTTGCCAGAAACACTCGACTTTAAGTAGATTCTATTTTGATGCATTAACTCCCTCTTGAGTAGATTTAATTATGATGCATTACGACGCCGGATCTGAGATAGAATATGCGTTATACGCTTGAATGAAGGTGGTGTCGCGCGATAAAAAAGGTAGACGACTCAATCCTGAAGAGTTTCATAGAATACAGTCGTCGTGTGGCACCAGAACACGACGATTAATATCTTCCTTGCGACGACTTTGTTGCAGATGAGAGACATCCCTCTGTAGTACTCTTAAGTGAAGATGGAAGAGTAATTGGAGCAGCTTCACTGATCCTTGAAGAACCTTATAGAAAGGCTGGAAAGGGAAGGTTCATGATCTTTCATTCAGAAACTTCGCAAGTCGGTGCTTACAGGTCGCTTCTGAATTCCATTTCCGGTATGATTTCCGAAGTTGACGAAGTATATATCTTCGTCTCACCCGGGCGACCGGTTCAGAAAATCCTTGAGGAAATCGGTTTCTCCATAGAAAGATACTTTTTTGTCCTAAAAGGAGGGCTTGAGCACGTTTCACTCGACATTCCCAAGGAAATCAATTCACAGATTTCTCGATTGACCTTCGTGGACAGGCATACTGTTGTATTATCAACTCGGCCTTCGCTGAAATTGCAGGTCACTTAGACATCACCGAGGACAAACTGAGAGAACTGACTTCAAACAGAAAGGTACCTGATTCCGGTATCCAGCTTCTTCTTAAGGGGAATGAGCCTATCGGGCCCTTCTTCTCAGAAATCAACGAAGATGGACATCTGGAAATCGGTCCCATAGCAGTTCTGCCGCGCTTTCAGGGGCATGAATTCGGTAGGTTATTATTGCGAAAGGCATTACGGCTTTCGCTGAAACACGAACTTGAAAGTGTCCTTTCGGTGAATGCGGCAAATGAAAAGGCTCTATCTCTAAAGAGGGTTTCGAAAAGATGTATAGCAAGGTTTGCTACAGACTACTTATCCCGCCTACTTCAACTTGCTTATGAAATTCAGGACTTCTTGTGCGTGACCCTTTGCTTTAACGCCTCTATACTCCCTAATGAGAACCCCTTCTTCGTCAATAATGAACGTCGATCTCTCAGTTCCCAGATACTCCTTACCGTACATCTTCTTCGGCTTAATCACGTCAAACAGCTTGTGTATCTCTTCATTCTTATCGCTTAGAATGGAGAAGTTTAGATCAAGTTTGAGTGCGAAGCCTTGATGAGACTTTTGACTGTCCCTGCTGATTCCTATTACAACCGCATTGTTACTGGCAAATTGATCCGCTAGATCTCTGAAGTTTTCCGCCTCAAGAGTACAACCCGAAGTATTGTCTTTTGGGTAGAAGTATAGAACGACTCTCTTGCCCGAAAAATCCGACAATGACACTTCAGTTCCGGTCTGATCGGGCAAAGAAAAATCGGGAACAGCTTTGTTCAACTCGATTTCTGCCACATTAGCACCTCCGGAATTCATACTGGCTGCCAACTACATACTCTTCACTTGACCAAAGCTAGGCGCCGTCTCTTCAACAACCATTATATGACAAATACCTCTACTCTTTCCGAACGCGGAGCTCTCTTTTCCTGCTCGCCATTATTTGAGTTCTCGAGTTACATTCATCCTATACTGATCAATTAAGAATGCCTTCTATTAACTGTCGCAGGAACCTCTATGATAACGAAAGAGTACTCTGAGCATGGATCTCTACCAGTCTAGAATACGTTCTAGTGATCTGTGAATGAATGCGGCGCACATACAAGATCAAAACAATGGCATGAATCGAACTTCCCCGAAATCCAAGGAGAATCAATGATTGTTTAGGTTTAATGAGCGTATCAAGTTCAGTGCTTGTCTTTGAAAAACGGAAAGTGAGAATTCGGCAATTCAAGACAAAAGAAACACTGATTTCCGTTTCGGGGTAATCGTCTTTCACAGGATTATTCCCTTGCGAGCTCAATGACATAATCTGTTCATTGACAGCATTCAACGTAAATTCAAAAGGCTTACATTGACTTGGCATGCTGATTCTCACTCGATGCATAGTTTTTCTGGCACAGAATTGCTTTGGCTTATTCAGTGGAGAAAATTCCACCCCTAATATCTCAAAAGAATAGCGGTCTCAGAACGGAGACCGCCTTTTTTTTGGAAAGACCTTGCAGCTGATATAATCATCTTGAGTTCACAGGTTGAACTGAATGGGGGGGGGACGGATATGAAGTTTCTTGCGGCACAACTTCCGGAGAAGATAAGCTTCTTCGAAAGTATTGGGGATTATGACGGCGCTTTAAAGGAGATAGAGATCCAACTTGATGATTATCTCCCTTCGATAATGATTGAAAGACTAAGGTGGGAAAGAGAGAGAATCGTAAGGCTCAAAAACAACTATCCCTATTCGGCTTCAGAGGCTCTGGGGATTCTCTCAAGAGATCTTGAAGGATTCACTGAAGGGGAATTCGATTCTCTCAACAGCGCCAGAAAGCTCGACTCCATGATTTTCGACGGTGAAGAGAAATTCGAGAAAAGATTCGATAAGAACCTCCTATTCACGATGCCAGAATACGAGAAGCGACTGAAAAACAAGAACACAGATAGGGAAGCGACCAGAGTCTCTCTTCACAAAGAAATAGATCGACTGATAAGTGAAAGGCAACCCGCAAGATTCAGAGTAGTTGCAAAGTCATTGATTTCCGTCGAAGGTTCCGATGAAAGTGTCTATCGTTGCTGGTTACCTGTATCCAGAGTTGGAGATCAGGTGTCTTCAACGAGGATCTTGAGTTCAAGCCACAGCTATTTTCTATCACCGGCTAACTACTCTCAGCGTACTGTATACATGGAAGCGGCTGCAAAGAACGATACGGTTTTCAGCATCGAATATGAATACGAAATCTCCGAAATATCTACTTCCCTAGACCCCTTTAGCTGTGTAGAACCTGACGCAAAGAGATTCTCGGGCTATCTATGCGAACAAGCTCCTCATGTAGTCTTTTCGCCTCTAGTCAGATCTTTGGCGGAGGAAATTGTCGGGAGCGAAAATAACCCTTATTTCATCGCGAAGAGTTTTTACGACTGGATATGTGAAAACGTCAAGTACACTTTTATGAGTGAGTATGCACTCTATCCGAATCTCTCCGAATTCGCAGCCGTCAATCTTAGAGGCGACTGCGGAGTGAAGGCTCTCTTGTTCATTACCCTTTGCAGGATTAAAGGTATTCCTGCCAGATGGCAGTCCGGATGGTTTGCAGCTCCTTTGGGTGCCAGCCCTCATGACTGGGCGATGTTCTGGGTTGAGCCTTTCGGCTGGCTACCTGTAGACTGTTCATTTGGAGGGTCAAGAAAAGATATGCCGGCATACAGAGAATTCTATTTTGGTAATCTCGATGCATTCAGAATGGTTTCTAACTCAGCTTTCATGTCTCCCCTTGTGCCTGCCAAGAGATTCTATAGATCTGATCCTTACGATAACCAGGTAGGGGAAATCGAAACCGGGTCCAGAAACTTGAGGTCAAATGAGTGGGAATACTTACTGGAGATTTCATCGTTTGAAAGAATATTGTGACTCCTCCTGAAGTTGAAATTACCCGGCGAGACTAAACTTGTTGTTTTGCCTTGATACTCGATTGCTATCAAAGACAGCTCTAACTGCCGTGAATGTGGTTAAACGAAATTTGCTCCGATCAACTCAGTTAACTCTCTGGTCTTATATGCTTGCCTCAAAGATGTTCATGATTTAGGCTTCCCCACTATTTCCAGCTGAAAGAAAGTAAGGCAATTGCTGGTAAACTTACTTGCATTCATTCCAATTTAGGAGGCTTTCTATGAAGAAGACACTGATTTTGGTGTCACTACTGATTGTCTTTGCCAGCTCGGCTTTTTCACACATTCCCTTTTTCCTTACTCCTGAAGACTTTGTGGAAGGATCATATCTTGTAAAAGAAATTGATCTTTCCCAAATCTATTACTACATTTTCTCATCAGCGGAGAAGATCAGATTTGTTTTCGAAGGGACCGCCGGCCAACAGTTTCATATGCTTTTTGGAGTACCAAAGGAAGCTGACAATATGAAATCAACTGCAGATTTCCGACCGAATCTGACATTTTATGGTCCAGATCGAGAGGTTCTCGAAGACTTCTTCCTCGAAAGCACAGAACCTGAGATAATGTACGAGTTTTTTGGCGATACTTACTCATATCTTTACGTCAGGCACGACTCAGAGCTCACTAAAGAGGGGATCTATTCTGTTGAAATTGAGGCTGAAGGTTCCGGAAGGGCATGGATAACTTTCGGAAAAAAAGAGAGATTCACGGTAGCCCAGATAGCAGCTGTCCCAAGGTGGATTACAGAGATGAGAGCTTTCCATTATCATACCGGACTCGCAAAGTGGGAGAAATACGGTCTTGGAATAGTAGGAATCATAGGTACGACTCTCATAATACTTGTCTTTTTCTGAATGAAAAGGAATAGCAGAGCAAAGAGAGACAACGAAAAAGACGCCCGTTTTCGGACGTCTTAGTAATTATTGTACCACGGATATTTGTTAAAGTCAATTGCTTTGCGCATTACCACATAGTAAACTTCAGTTTCAGCTTGCACTCACTCTAGGGTTGGAAGATGTTTTCGGGTTCTAAGACAACACTTTTGACGGTATCAAACTGCAGTGCAGTCTTCTCAATCTGTGCCTTCAGGAGGCTCACTCTGCACGATCCACCTGAAGTGAATCCCAAAGGATCCGAGAATCTCAGATAGAGAACTCCATTTTCCAGCTTCGCTCCAAGAAACTGAAGCTCTCTGCCAGGGAATTCCGTCTTGAACCCGAGGTCTCGTTCTGCCTTTGTCAGTTCACCTCTTATAAGAAGACGTACAACGTCGTTAATTGGAGACTGAGAAACCGGAATTGTTCTTTGTACAGGGATAACAGCTTCTATATCGCAAGCTATTTCACCGTTTATCAATCTGTCTAGAAGCTCGTTGTAATAGTAAAGATTAACGTTCATAGTTCTCTGTACACCCGTTACAGCACTTATCTCCAGTTCAAGTGCCGCCTGATGCTTTTCGAGGTTCGCAATCTTGTCCGCAAGATTCTTCACCTTTCCCAGCTGAACAGCGAAAAGCACAAGAAGAAGGATTGAAAGCCCAAAAAAAACAACAACGGCTACCCTAAGAAATGGGAAAGATTGCTGCTTCTTAACCCTCAAAGAACTCACCTCTCAATCAATATCGAATCAATTATACATTCTCTATCCGAAACTCAGCTAAAATACTATGGTAGGAGGTAGAAGATGAAGATTGGATACACGTGCATCAACAGAACCGTAAAGTGCTGTTCTGCGAGGACACTCAGGCTTTCATCATACAGCGAAGAGAGATTGCTTGAAACTACAGCGGCAAATCTCATGTGCCTTGAAAAGATCCTTGAATTCAACAGAGCGAAGAGTATCCTCTTCTTCAGAATAACCTCAGACTTGATTCCGTTTGCATCCCACCCTGTTTGTAGGGTTGACTGGGAGATGCATTTCAAGAGTGACTTCGACAGAATCGGGAAGATGATAAGAACATACGATATGAGGATTTCAATGCACCCCGATCAGTTCGTCTTACTTAACTCACCCAAGCGTGAAGTTCTGGAAAACAGTATTTCTGAGCTTAAGTATCATGCCAAGCTTCTGGATCTTATGGGGCTTGACAAGAGTGCGAAGATTCAGATTCACTTTGGTGGAGTTTACGGAAAGAAGAAAGAGGCTATGGAAAGATTCATTGATCGGTACAAATATCTGCCCGAAAACGTACGCGAAAGGCTAGTCATTGAAAATGATGAGAGGCTTTACTCGCTGGTGGACTGTCTCTCGATAGATAACTCTACAGGTATTCCCGTACTTCTTGACGTATTCCACACTCAATTCTCGGCGATGGAATAACTCAAATGGATTCGCTGAAGCTTTCTCAGTGGACATGGCTTCCTGAAGACGGCATCCCCGTTGTCGACTACAGCACTCAACAAGGTGGAGCAAGAAAGGGTAAACACACGGAGAGCATCGATCTTGAGCATTTTTCAGACTTTCTTAGAGTAAGCAGTTCATATGATTTTGACATAATGCTCGAGATCAAAGACAAGGAGCTGTCTGCTCAATCTGCGATTCGCGTTGCTCAGACAGACGAGAGGTTTTCTCGTGTTACTAAGGGGTGTTGAAGCTGAGATCATTTTCAGATGGCTTCCGAATTCTGAGCTTGCGCTAAGTATGCTAGAATCTCCATGAGGTGAGGTGCTTGAAAAGACACGGTGATCTAAGTGGCTTCAGAAGAAATCTGACACTTCTGGTTTTCGATTCGTTGATGGTCTATTTCGCATTCATTTTAGGTATGTACTTCAGATACGGAATCTTCACTTTGGACGAACCTCAGTTTTTTGTCAATGGAGTCTACTTCAGCTTATTCATAGTAGTCTCTCTGATTCTGAATGGAGTCTATACAATAGCCTGGAGTTACAGCTACTTCAGAGATTATCTGATTATTCTAAGGGCGGTCGTCATAGGTTATGCAGTAGGGTTTGCTACCGGAAGACTTCTGAATCTTTTTGGCATCAGGTTTCTTACGGTACCATTCACGGTATCGACTATGGCTGCCATTATCTCTGTGTTTTTGATTATCTGGTCAAGGATATTCTGGCTGAGCATATTGAGTAGAAATCATCATGTCGTTTCCTCTGCAGAGAGAGTACTGATAGTGGGCGCCGGTGATGCGGGAACTTCAATAGCGGAGGAATTGTCTCGCCGCCCAGAAAATGGGCTGGTTATAGGGTTTATCGACGATTCCCCAAGAAAACTTCGAAAACGGATCAGGGGAATCCCGGTTTTGGGAAACACAGACGAAATCATGGCCTTGGTTGAAAAGATGGATGTGAAGCGAGTCATAATCGCAATCCCTTCTGCTGATGCAGCTACTTTGAGAAGGATTTTCTCAAAGATCGATGTGGGAAAGGTAAAAGCTCAGACGCTGCCTAGCATTACAGAGATAATGGATGGCAAAGCGAAGCTAGGATACTTGAGAGAGATCAACATCGAGGACTTGCTTGGCAGAGAGAGCGTGCGCATCGATGCGAATTCACTTAAGGATTACATTGTCGGAAGAACTGTACTCGTAACCGGTGCCGGAGGAAGCATCGGAAGTGAGCTTTGCAGGCAGATAGCTCCACTGAAGCCCAGAAGACTGCTGCTGGCGGGTAAGGGAGAAAACAGTATCTATGAGATCAGACAGGAGATTGGGTCGTTGTTTCCCGATCTCGATCTCTGTCAGCTGATTTGCGACGTTGCCGATTCATCAAGAATGAGGTATATCTTCGAGACGATGAAACCCGAAGTCATCTTTCATGCAGCGGCTCACAAACATGTACCTCTGATGGAGGAGAACCCGACGGAAGCGTTCAAAGTTAATTCCATTGGCACTTACAACGTTGCTATGCTTGCCAGTGAGTTCGGTGCGGAGACTATGGTGGTAATATCTACTGATAAAGCCGTCAAGCCGAGTTCTGTAATGGGCGTTTCAAAAAGAATCGCAGAGGAGTTCGTTAGGTCTATCTCATCGAGAAGTAAAACAAGGTTCGGAATAGTCAGATTTGGCAATGTTCTGGGAAGCAGAGGAAGCGTGATCCCCCTCTTTAAGAAACAAATCCAGTCGGGCGGTCCCGTTACCGTGACGGACCCAAGAATGACTAGATATTTTATGACTATCCCAGAAGCTGTATCGCTTGTGCTTCAGGCAGGAGCTTACTCCGGAGGCGGAGACGTTTTCGTGCTAGATATGGGAGAACCCGTCAAGATCTCTTCTCTTGCAAACGAGATGATCACACTGGCAGGATACGTACCGCAGCAAGAAATAGAAATAAAGTACACGGGAGTTCGACCGGGCGAGAAATTATTCGAGGAACTTGTCCTTACGAACGAAGAATTTATTCAGACGAAGCATCCAAAGATTTTTCGTCTGAAGACAAAGGAAGCAATGGATGAAACGACCTTATTTTCGATAGCCAGTCGCCTTAGGGCAGCCGTTGATAACAACGATTTTGAAGAGCTGAACAAAATCACGGCCGAAATAGTTGACGATGCCACAGTCAAAATAAGTGCCGGGTGTGATTTTCGATGAGATGGTATGTGGAATTTGTCAGAGATTTCCCCTTTGCTTCTGCAATGATTCAGTTTGCGATTCTCGGAACTCTTGGAGATTTCGTCAGCGCAAAGATTGCAGGTTCTAAGGAAAACCTCTCTGCTTCCGTAATGGTTTTGAAGGCGCTAGAATGGGCTTTCCTGTCAATCTTCATAAAGATTGCCTTCATTGGCTACGAGGGATTCGTTTCTGCTTTGGTAATCAACAGAATTCTGCCGACATCCTTCGCAGAAGACTCATTTCTGAATGCAGTCACACGGTCTGCATCAATGAATCTTCAGTTTGGAGTCTTCTTGGTTCTGTTTCACAGGTTGCTCGATAATCTTATTCTTCATGCTAAGAACTGGAAAAACGTCGATAAAGCCTTATTCTCTCTGATATGGTTCTGGCTTCCAGCACACACATTGACCTTTTTACTGCCAAAAGACTTCCAGATTGGTCTTGCCGCATTATGGTCGTTCATGCTGGGACTAATGCTTTCTCTATTTTCAAAGTCTCCCCAGGAGGTGAAGTAGTGTTTATACCCCTTTCCAGACCGGACATAACTGAAAGAGAGATATCCGCTGTTACTGAAATCATGAGTAGCGGAATTCTATCCATCGGACCAAAAGTCGCAGAATTTGAAGAAAGGTTTGCAGAATATATTGGTGTCGAGCACGCAGTTGCAGTAAACAGCGGGACCAGCGCCCTTCATCTTATAGTTCGCTCTCTCGACTTGAAACAGGACCAGGCGGTGATCACAAGCTCCTTCACTTTTGTGTCCTCAGCCAATGTTGCAGTATACGAAGGCGCCGTTCCTGTTTTCGCAGATATTGACGAGGCAACATACAACATCTCTCCAGAGACTTTGGAAGATGCTCTTGGCTATTATTCGAAAAACGGTTTGAATACAGGTCAAATTGAGTTAGGACCCTTCATTCCAGATGTTTTCATGGCGGTCGATATTTTTGGTCATCCCCTTGAATGGGACGGGATAGAAGGTGTCTGTAACAGACACGGCGTAAAAATCATAGAGGATTCATGTGAGGCGCTGGGGAGCTCCTTTATGGGGCGGAGAACCGGCACTTTCGGTCTCGCAGGTGCATTTGCATTCTATCCAAACAAGCAAATCACAACTGGGGAGGGTGGAATAATTGTTACTGACGACAGCAAGATTGCCGAATTATCGAAAAGCATGCGGAATCAGGGAAGAGGTACATCAGAAAATTGGCTTGAACATGTGAGGTTGGGCTACAATTATCGGATGGACGAGATGTCGGCAGCACTGGGTTTAGAGCAGCTTAAGAGAATTGATGAAATTCTAGCAAAGCGGCAGAGAGTTGCCGACAGATATGAGAAATTGCTTTCAAAGATTGATGGAGTAGAGACTCCCTTTGTGGCAGACTACGCTACAAGTATCGGCTGGTTCGTGTATGTCATAAGGCTTGATGAAAAGATAGAGAGAGACAACTTCATGAAATACCTCAATGACAATGGTGTTCAGTGCAGAGACTATTTCAGACCTATACACCTTCAACCCTTTTATATGACAAAGTTTGGATTCAAGAATGGCATGTTTCCCGTAACTGAAGAGCTCGCAAGAAGAACGGTTGCTATTCCTTTCTTCAATAATCTGTCTGAAGAAGAACAGCAGTTCGTTGCTCACACTATTGAAAAGGCTTTGGAGTATAACTGATGATGGCTTTTGTCTACGCTCTCGTTCTCTCGGCCGTACTATGTTTCCTTTTTCGTAGAGTTGGCATTAAGCTAGATCTGGTAGACAGGCCTTCGGGGACTCTAAAGCCCCACGAAAAACCGATTAGCTATATGGGTGGAACTGCAATTCTACTTGCGCTTGTTCCATGGCTAATTCAGAGTCCGGAGTTCTTCCCCGCAATAATCATCATGTGGACTCTGGGCTTTGCGGACGACATAAGAGGCATATCACCAAAGATCAGACTGGTAGTGGAAATTCTTGTTGGATTCTCCGTTGCATTCGTAATCTACGGCTTCTCGACAGTCGATTCGATAATACTATCAATCATCTTTGCAGGAACGGTTAACGCCTATAATATGGTGGATGGACTTGACGGAATATGCTCAACTAATATGATTGTTTTCGGAATCTTCGCCTTCTTCACGGGATTTGTGCCTCTTATGTCTCTTGCAGTCGCTGGCGCTTATGCCGGATATATGATCTTCAACTTTCCCCCCGCAAGGCTTTTTATGGGGGACCAGGGATCATACATCGCCGGAACATTTGTGGGAACGTTACTCATACAGTCTTGGGGAAGTCAGAATTTCGTTCGAGTTGCAGCTATTTGCTGGCCCGTAGTACTTGACCTTTTCGTGGGTTTCTTGAGAAGATCTATTGCGAAGAAATCACCTTTCACAGGTGATAGAGATCACTATTATGACAAAATATTCAAGCTCTGTGGACAGAAAAAGAGAGCCACGCTATTAATATCTACCGGCATGGCTCTCTTCTATGCAGTCTTAGGGCTATTTCTTCCAGTTACGCTAATTCCCCCTGTACTACTGTTGACTTCGTTGACTCAGATCTTCCTTCTTAAGTCTCTACGAACTACTTCTTAAACCATCTAATTTTGAAGAGTATTATGGCAACAAGAAACGCCACAACTCCCGAGAGACCCATTGACCAGTAGAAGATAGAACTGTAGTTCATAAAAGGAAGTTTGACATTCATTCCATACATCGATGCAACCAGTGTCGGAATCTGAAGAGACAAAGTCACTATTGTCAGTATCTTCATTACAACGTTGAGGTTGTTGGAAATAACAGACGCGAAGGCATCCATCATTCCCGTCAGAATGTCGCTGTAAATATTCGCCATCTCTATAGCCTGTCTGTTCTCAATGGAAATATCCTCAAACAGCTCTTCGTCCTCCTCGTATAAAGTTAGAATGTTGGCTCTCTTCAGCTTTTCAAACATCAACTCGTTGGACCTAAGAGATGTGGTAAAGAAGACCAAAGACTTTTCAAGATTCAACATTGCCACCAGTTCTTGATTCCTGGTCGATCTGTGCAACTCTGATTCGACTTCATTTGACAGTCTTCGGATTTCCTTCAGATACCTAAGGTAATAAACCGTTGCCCTATCGAAGATTCTTAGAAGAAAACGATTACGCTTCTTGGTTGATATGTCCCTAACTCTGCCTTCAACTATGTCAGAAACAATGGCGTTTTCGAAACCACTTATGGTAACAAAATAACCGGACTTCATAGCGATACCAAGAGTGGTCGTTCTGTAAGGAACCGCCTCGTCGTTGATATCGAAGTATGGAAGCTTAGTAATCACGTAGATGAGTTCTTCGTCTTGCTCAAACCTTGCCCTTTCTTCCTGATCTAGAGCATCATACACAAAGTCCTCGTCGATCTCCAAACTTCTGAGAAAAGCTATATCACCACTGTCAGGTGCAATAACATTGATCCAGCAGCCTTCCGTCGGTGACTCTATGACTTTCATTTTTCCATTCTCTGAAATCAGTATCTCTCGCACACCTACACCTCCTCTTCTAGTAGCAAAGCAACTCCGATTAGATAGAGGGAGGCTTCAATGGGCGAGACAAATCAAAGTGGTGGTTCACTCTCACTACTGTATAATTCCATTTGGCTCACCTCCGCTTTGAGATTATATCACGCAATTAATCATCACTATCTCGTGATCCGAAATTCTCTGAACCGCCGGATAGTTGTCTGCCATCTAAAATAAAATGGAATTCGCGAGATTTTATGACGAGATACAAAACCGCTTTTTCGTTATAATCTCTTATGAGTTGGATCAGTCTTAACAGCTACAACAGACCAAAGGAGATGACTAAAGTGAAAAAATACACAATTCTGATATTTCTTCTGGCAATCTCTCAGCTCTTTTCTCTCTATCTTAATGATGTTTCTGGGGATGGGGTAACGATTAACTGGTTTACCGAGGAGCCTTCCGACTCTTTCCTGATAGTATACGATGGTTCAAATGAATCAATCTATTCCGAGCAGGAAGTTACGTTGCACAGATTCAAAGTCTCCGGTCTTCAACCGGGAATGAGTTACGCATACACTGTAAAAAGCGAAAAGGACGGAAAAGTAATCTTCAGGAATGGCGGCATACTTACAACAGCTCCTTTGAAAAGGACCCCATTTAGCTTCGCAGTCTATGGAGACAGCAGGAGCAACCATGCGGTGCATCTCGAAATTGCCCATGGAATTGCCCGTGAAAATGTTCCGCTGGTCATACATACAGGAGATCTCGTATCCTCAGACGACACTCTCGATGAATGGACAAGTTTTTTCAATGTAATTGACATCTTATCGGATAGCGTCTTCTACAGTACAATTGGTAATCACGAGGCATCTGCTGAGAACTACACAAAGTTCTTTGCTTTTCCCGGCAATAAGCGATACTATAGCTTCTGGTACGGAGACGTATTCTTTATCTGTCTAAATACGAATGAAGCTTTCGACAAGTATTCACAGCAGTACATTTGGCTGTTGACGGAACTCGAAGAGGCAAAAGAGGAAGACCCTGCATTCACAATAGTCTACTTCCACCATCCCCCCTATAGTTTCGGTCCTCATGGCGACCATCTCTATATAAAGCAGTATCTTGTACCGGTATTCGAAGATTACAAAGTAGATCTAGTTCTAAACGGGCATGATCACGGTTACCAGAGGGTCGAGAAAAACGGTGTGACCTACGTTATTTCAGCCGGTGGTGGTGCACCGCTCTATGACATTGGTTCAGGAAAAGACCTGATCGCCTCTGCAAATGCATATCACTACATGTTGTTCAACTATACCGTTGATGGTCTGTTTGGTTATGCGAAGACGGCAAAGGGATTGATTCTCGACAGTTTCTATATCCAGAGACGAGATTAACGGCTCTTTACTGCAATTCAGGAAGCGTAAAGTTCTTAAACCACCGATAATAATCGTCGTTGTCGTTCATAAGCACCTACTGATAAGGATTTTACAATATAGTGCGACTGCCGGAGACTTCAAGAATCTGAACTTGCACTACTTATTGCTCGGAAATTCTTCTCTAGCAGCACATTTCAGCAGCAAGGACAAATAGGAATACTCTAATAAAACCCCTATAACACCTTCTGTGTATAAATAAAATGTGGAAAAAACTTCAGGAGGTGTGGCCATGAAGAGTTTCGGTACTGTATTTGTTTTGCTCATGTTAGTCGGAACGGCATTTGGTTCTACTCTTGTTATTAAGGGCTCAAACACTGTTTATCCTGTCGCACAGCTGTGGGCCGAAGCCTACAAAGAAATCAACCCGGATGCAGAGATATCGATTGAGGGTGCGGGGTCTTCAACCGGTATAAAAGCTCTGTTCAACGGACAGGCAGACATAGCAAACTCCAGTAGATGGATCAAGAGCTCGGAGATCGAGCAGATGAACAAAGAAGGTAAGTACTTCATTCCCTTCATCGTTGCATACGATGGAATAGCAATAGTTGTCAATAAGTCTCTTGAGATCGAAAACATAACTGTTCAACAGCTTTACGACATTTACTCGGGTAAGGTGACCACATGGAATCAAATCGATTCTTCGCTGCCAAAGAACAGAATAGTTCCGCTGTCCAGAGATAATGCATCGGGAACATTTGAGTATTTTGTTGAACATGTTATGAAAGGCGATAAGCTGGCCCCTCAGGTTCAGCAATTGGCATCGACAAGGGCGGAAGTCGAGCAAATAATGCAGAACAAGTATGCGATCGGTTACATAGGCATGGGATACATAACTGAAGACGTGAAAGCTCTTACAGTAGAGAATATTGAACCGACCGTAGCTAACGTAAACTCCGGTGCATACCCAATATCAAGGCCGCTATTCATGTTTGTCGATGCAACCAACGGACTCCCCACCGGTGTTATAGGAGACTTCTTGAGATTCGCTCTTTCACCTGAAGGCCAGTCGGCGGTTCTCAGTGTGGGCTATGTAAACGCTTACGGCATAGAGTAGGAACGGATGAAGCGAGTTGAGTAGGAAGAGAATTGACCTTTTCTCAAGAGTGTTGGTAACGGGCGCTGCCCTACTGACAATGGTTATTCTGTTCGGAATATTCTTCTTTCTGATATCTGATGGAGTTAGAGTCTTTGGAAAGATATCTTTGAGAGACTTCTTCCTCAGCACTCGCTGGTACCCAACGTACGAGGATGCCGAATTCGGCATCCTCGCTCTCTTGTCCGGCACGCTTGCAGTCACAGGGCTTACATTGCTTATCTCTATCCCGTTGGGGTTCATATCCGCTATTTTCCTTGCGGAGTTCGGAAACAGGAAGACACATGATTTCCTGAAGTATGTATTTGAGCTTACGGCGGGAATACCTTCAGTAGTACTGGGAAGTTTTGGTCTCAAATATATTTCCAAATGGTTGATGGACCTATTCCCGATGAAAGTGTGGACCGGACTGAATATTTTGAATGCCTCTTTGATGCTTTCTGTTCTTGCAATACCTTATTTCGTAACTCTGATAGAAGATGCGTTGAAAGCCGTCCCAGTAGATCAGAAAGAAGCCTCACTGGCACTCGGCGCCAATATGACCTCAACTCTTTTCAGGGTGCTCATTCCCCAGGCCAGAAGTGGAATTCTCAACGCAATCATTCTTGGAACGAATAGAATAATTGGAGAGACGATGGTGGTCTTAATGATTGCAGGGGGGGCAACCATGATTCCACAATCAATCTTCGATCCTGTAAGACCCCTAACAGCTGCAATAGCAGGTGAAATGGGAGAAGTGGAGCTAGCAAGTACTCATTACTTCGCCCTCTTCATGATAGGAGTAGTCCTTCTGATGATATCACTTATCTTCACAGTTACGGCAATGCGCTTGAAGAGAGGAATGAGAAGATGATAATAGATAGAATTGCGAAGATAGTTTTCGGAATCATATCCTATCTTCTGGTGACCATAATTCTTTTAATCGTAGGGTTCCTAATACTGTCTGGTCTAGATGATATAAACCTGGAGTTTCTGACTTCATTTCCAAGAAACTCAATGACCGAAGGCGGAATCTGGCCTTCAATACTGGGGACTGTTTATTTCCTGTCGATAGCTCTTCTTTTCTCGGTACCTGTTGGGATACTCGCAGCAGTATATCTCAGTGAGTATAGTAAGGAGAATCGTCTGCAGCGCCTAGTGCTTACAGCAAACAATATTCTTGCCGGAATACCTTCCGTCGTCTTCGGAATGTTCGGCTTGTCGCTTTTCTCGATCACCTTTGGATTCGGAACTTCAGTCATTGCAGGAGGTCTGACACTCGGAATTATGTCACTTCCGTATATAATCTCCAATACTCATGAAAGTCTTGTAGCGGTCCCGAAGTCATACAGAGAAGCATCGCTGGCCTTGGGCGCCAATAAAGCCGAAACAACCTTCAAAATTGTTATACCTGCATCCTCTTCAAGAATACTTACCGGAGTAATCATCGCAATTGGAAGAATAATTGGTGAGACCGCGCCGTTGCTTTTCACAGGAGCTGCATTCTATATAACCAGAAATCCTTCTAGTCCTTTTGAACCGGCGATGGCTCTTCCTACACATATTTTCGTGCTCTCCGCGATATATCCTGATAATGTAACTCCAAAGTTGGAGGGAAGCGTATCAGTTCTCTTGATCATCGTGGTGGCGCTGTTCATGTCGGTTGCAATCAGGAGAAGAAGGGAATCTCGGAAGATGGAGGGATGAGATGACTGAACCAATATTCAAAATAAAAAACCTAAATGTCTTCTATGGCGAGAAGCATGCTCTTAAAGAAGTTACCTGTGATATACCTCAGAGAAAGGTAACTGCAGTAGTAGGTCCGTCAGGTTGTGGGAAATCGACCTTTCTGAGAGTTCTAAACCGAATGAATGACTTAATTCCTTCATACAAGCATACCGGTTCTGTCAAGCTCTTAGGCGATGAGATTCTAGATATGGATCCTGTATTACTCAGGAAACATATCGGAATGGTATTTCAGAAGCCAAATCCCTTTCCGAAGACAATACAGGAAAACGTCACTTACGGCCCAAGAATTCATGGCATTAGGAACCGCCAAGTTCTGCGTGAAATAACCGAGAAATCACTAAAGCAAGCTGCTCTATGGGACGAAGTCAAAGATGAACTGAAGAAGAATGCAGCAAATCTGTCGGGAGGCCAGCAGCAAAGACTCTGCATAGCAAGGGCTCTTTCTGTAGAACCCGACGTCCTTTTGTTGGACGAGCCGACAAGCGCTCTTGACCCTATTGCTACTCAGAGAATAGAAACGTTAATAGAAGAACTCTCTGAGAAGTATACTATTGTTATAGTAACCCACAATTTGCAGCAGGCACTGAGGATCTCGGATTATGTTATGTTCTTTTATGTTGGAGAGTTAGTAGAGTTTGATACGACGGAAAAGATTACCTCAAATCCCAAGGATCAAAGGACAAGCGACTATCTGAGAGGAATCTTTAGTTGACGGGAGTTGGTTCTGATGACACCAGAGAGACAAAGACATCTTGAAGCGGGACTCAACAGGCTCAAATCAATGCTTTCAGACATGATGGAGAACGTAAGATCCAGTATTCAGAAAGCCATCGATGCGCTGGATAGACTTGATGGCGACCTTGCAAGAACTGTTATCGAAAACGATGAAGTTATTGATGACTTGCAGAGAAAAATGGATACGGAAATCTGCAATTACATTGGCCGATTTCAACCTCTGGCAGAAGACCTCAGGTATGTTCTGACGATGATGAAATTGGCTACAGATCTAGAAAGGATAGGCGATCTTGCTGTAAATATTGCTGAAGTTGCAGTTGGGTACGAGAACCAGACTCTGGTCAAGCCCCTCATTCACATAAAGAAGATGACTGCCGTGGTAGAAAAGATGCTGGAAGAGGTAATTGACGCTTATTACGGCAAGGATACGGAAGCCGCCAAGGGAGTTTGGACTGAAGACAGTAAGGTTGACGAATACTATCTTTACATCAAGAGGGAAGTGAGAGACAAGCTGATAAGCATGTCTGACCCCGGCGCAATTGGTCAGCTTCTTGACCTGTTGCTAGTATCAAGATTTCTGGAAAGAGCCGGCGACCATGCAACGAATATCGCTGAAGAGATCTACTACATAAAAAAGGGTGAGAGTCTTAAGGAGGAAATGCGACGTTGAAGGTATTGATTGTTGATGACGATCTCGATATTCTGAACATTGTTAGGACAGCTTGCGAAAACGAGAGTATGGAGACTTTCACAGCCGCGAGTGCAGAGGAACTCTGGACAGCTCTTCGGGCAGGAAGACCAGACGTAATATTACTTGACATTATGCTGCCCGATGCAAACGGTCTTGATCTAGTGAAGAAGATCAGGATTAAGCATCCAAGAATTCCTATAATCTTCTTGACTGCAAGGAAATCGGACCTTGACATGATACTCGGATTGGAACTAGGTGCCGATGACTATGTCACAAAGCCTTTTAATCCGCGGGCTCTCGTAGCGAGAATAAAGGCCGTAATGAGGAGAAGCGAGCTATCCGGCACATTGGACGAGAATCTTGCAATAGGCGAGGCCATTGTGAACCTGAAATCGTACACCGTTACCAAGAACGGCAGGACCGAAGAACTCACCAGACGTGAATTCGAGTTGCTAAAGTTGCTAGCGGAGAATCCCGGGAGGGTTTTCACGCGAGAAGAGCTGCTGGATAAGGTGTGGGGGATTGATTTCTTCGGAGACTTCAGAACTGTAGACGTACACATCAGCAAACTAAGAGAAAAAATCGGAGAAGGGTTCATTCGGACAGTAAGGGGAGTGGGCTACAAATTTGCACTAGGGGATCAGAAGTGAACGAATCATTGCTCAACGAACTCAGTGAAGGAATCATAATGGTCGATGAAGGCCTGGTTATATCGTATGCGAACTTATCGGCCAAAAAGTTACTTGGCGAAATCGAGGGATCGGCTCTTCCCGATGCTCTTCATGTTCAGGGGATTTCGAACATAGTAGACAGCTTCATCTCTGGATCTCATTACTGTACAGATACGGTATTTGTTAAAGACGAGACAACCCACTATTTGAAGATCAAAGTCTCACCCCCTTACGTGATTGCCAGAAATATAACAAGTGAAAAGTTGTTTGAGAGTGCCAAGATGGATTTCGTAAATTCAATCGTTCATGAATTCTCAACACCTCTGGCCGTCATAAACGGCTACGTGCAACTACTGATGGACAGGAACAGTGAACTGCCCAACGATGTCTCTGAGACAATCGATAGAATATCCAGATCAACAGGAAGACTTTCAAGACTCGTCGAAGAGCTTGGTATACTATCCAACCTCGAACTGCAGAACTACAGAGTAAAAGTTGAAACAGTGAATCTAAGAGAACTTGTAGATGAAGCCATAGGCGACCTTCAAGCCAAATGGAATCGAAAGAAACTCGAGATCATCACAACTGTGTCGCCGGATACTTATGCCGCCGTGGACTCGATGCTCCTCTTCAGAGTAATATCCAACCTCATCTCGAATGCTGTCAAGTATTCGAGTGTCGGGAATAAAATCGAAGTGGTTTCTCGTGAAGACGAATCTAATATCTACATCTCCGTGAAGGATGATGGAATAGGCATTAAGAGTGACGAACTCCCCAGAATATTTGAAAGATTCTATCGAGCTAGCAACGCTAGGACATCGGGGTCGTCTGGACTTGGATTGGGGCTATCTCTCGTCAAGCACGCTCTAAATCTAATAAATGGGACAATAGACGTCAGGTCAAGATATATGATGGGGACAACTGTAACCATTACTTTTCCCAAGAACATGTAAGCGTATCACCTTCAAGACTCCAATATGTCTGATCTTCCACGTATAACCGACTCATACTGCTCTCAGCAGGTCTCTCACCAATTATCTCAAACAAGTGTGCGTTCGGCTTGAACGGATTTTGCACATGCTATAATATGAAGAAAGTGTTCATTCAAACCAAATTCGAACTCTCTCTTTTTGGAGTTGTTGCTCATGAAATTTGGATCACACAATATTGCTTTATATAACAACAGCAAAGCCTTCAGAATTACACTCGACTCTGTTTTGAGCGAAGGTCTGTTTAATAACGCCAAGATTCTATATCTGGGGGCCGAATCGGAATTCACAGTTTTGAAGAAAATCCTTCTTGACAGAGAAAGCAGTATCGATGAATTGCTGGAAGCAAAGTCGTTGGAACTCATTGAAACAACTCAGTC
This sequence comes from Mesotoga sp. UBA5825, assembly GCF_002432955.1. NCBI lineage: Bacteria > Thermotogati > Thermotogota > Thermotogae > Kosmotogales > Kosmotogaceae > Mesotoga > Mesotoga sp. UBA5825. Next base: position 21,882 of record NZ_DJHG01000057.1, read on the forward strand.
GTACCTAAAGCAAGGGACTTTCGATCCAGATAGCTCCATCATGTTTCTTGAAAAAGCGGTAATGGATGCTTTAAAAGAAGGATTCGAAGGCCTCTGCGTAGCAGGAATAGGCACTCCGATCTTCGAATCGGGTGCAAGGCTTGAAAAGCTTCTTGAGTACGAAGCATCCGTTAATGACTTGGTTGAAGAATTCCCGATAGCGGCAATCTGTCTATACGATACAGCAAGAATGGACCGAAAAAATGTTCTCGAGATTTCCAGGCTCCATCCATATGTTCATCGAACGGGGGAGTTTTCAATGAATGATGATTACTGCAGCGCTCCTGATAGAGACATAGAGTTTGATATTGCCAGCCGTCTTGATATCTGCAGGGGGACCGCTGATTCGCTGTTGGAGATGTTTAAGATCAAGAGCATCTACGTGGAAGCTCATGAAGTTAATGTCTCGAGGCTTGCAGTTGCAATAGCCGATGAGATGGGGCTTGATTCCTTTACAAAAGTTTGTATTGAAATGGCCGGAAAGATTCACGATATTGGTATGATTTCACTGTTTCTTGATATGATTAGCAGGCCCGGCCCTCTCCATAGTTTTGAGTTGAAGCTTCTTCAAGAACATCCAAGAACCGGGTTCGAACTTACCAAAAGAGTTCCATTTCCGGACAAAGTTTCAAATGCGATTCTTCAGCATCACGAAAGGATGGACGGGTCGGGATATCCAGATGGTTTGACTGGCTCTGAAATAAGTCTTGAAGGATGTATTCTTGCAGTCTCAGAGGTAGTTTCGGCAATGAGCTTTTATAGACCTTACAGGACCACTTACGGAGTGAAGTTTGCTCTTGCCGAAATCGCTAAGAACAGCGGATCTCTTTATCATGCAGGCGTAGTAGAGTCTTGCATCGCCGTTTTCAGAAAGGGCTTTTCTTTTGCGGAGAACTCCACAAATTACTGAAAAGCTGCCTCTTCAACAGTTCATATATGATACCTAATGTATGCTACGCAAGTCAGATCTATCAATACCTGAAGTTCTTAATCCGTATAAACCAATTCTTTACCTAATACAAGACGACACTCCTTGTAATAAGCTCAGATGTATCTCTTCTTATCAAGTGTTCTATCCACTTTTTCCAGAGTCTGCATTGTTCCGTTTCTAAGCCTTATCGACTTCTCAAGCAAGAGTTGAATCACAGCAAGCTGGCATACTCTTGGTTGAAGAAGTGGTATCCCAGTCTCATGTCCTCCCTGGGCGACATAGACCGTCTCAGTAGAAACGCTGACAATTCTTGATCCGATCCCACCTGTAATCGCTACAGTATATGCTCCAGAATCAGAGGCTACTTCGATTGACTTGACAGTATCTCTGATATTTCCGCTAGCAGAAATCCCAAAAACAATGTCGCCTTTGTTCAGAGAAACGGCCGTCATTATTTGCAAATGAGGATCAGTATAGAAGGCTGTCGAAAAACCTGCCCTCATGAAGAGCGTGGCTCCAAATTCCGCTACTATTCCGCTAGAAGCCACTCCGAAGAATATTAGCCTGCTTGCCTTCACAATTCGACTTGCGATTCTGTCAAGCTGAACTTCGTCTATTAGATGATTCTGCTGATTCAGTGCTTCAATAAGATCTGAAATCAACTTGTTCTTGTCAGCAGAAATCGACGGAGTTTCACTCGAAAGCTCTCTTGCCAGCTGGATTTTGAAAGCCTGGTAGCCATTGAAACTCAACTTCTTTGATAATCTGAAGATAGTGGTCTCACTCGTCCCGGCGAGCACAGACAGTTCGCTAATTGAATGGTGAATCACATCATCCGGAAAATCGATAATGTACTTCGCGGCCTTCTTCTCAGCCGGATTCAACCCCTTTATCATAGCTTTGAGTTTCTCTGTTATTCTGAACTCTTCTCCCATATTGATATCAACTCATCCTTTGTGCTCATAAACTTCTCAAGGAGTCTGTCGGTTTCCTTTTCGGCTTTCTCTTGAGATTCTTTCTCAGTTCTCGAAACAAAATTCGCAACTTTCCCAAAATAAAGAGGAACGAGCAACTCTATCAGTCTATTCCTAAGTGCAACATTTCTGTATCTTGAAGCAATCCTGTATATGATTCTAACCCATAGATCATCATCAATCATCGCATTCGTTTTTCCAAGAAGGAACAGCTCATGAGAAATATCCGATCCAAGGATCTCCCCAATGAAGCCCTCTTGCTCTTTAATGCCCTCATAACACTTGAGAATCATATTTCCCAAATCGACTTCTACCGATTCTGGAACTCCAGCTGCCACTTCACCATAGATTGGCGATTCATAGTAATCTGTAACCGCTGTCCAGTAATCTTCATATCTCTGCATAAGGGAAAACAAAGTGCCAACGACTTCCCTAAACATATTTCCAAGCTGCTTGCCTGGATCCTTCACGTCATGAATTTTCGTACCTAAAGCAGCCTGGTATATTCTTCCTCTTGCCTCATTAATGGCAGAAGTGGTCATCCAGATATCAATTCCAAATCTGGAAACGTCGGACTTCCATGTCTCCTCAGATACGGAAATGTAATAGTCAAGCATCTCTCTGCCTACACCGAAATCTCCTCCAATAGGTTGTCTTACCTTCTTTCCATAAAGGGCCGTTGTTAGAGGGTAGCATATGCTGTTGGTTATCGTGCCGTCATACTTGTGTCGAATATAGTAAGGGGTAACGTACGCTGCGTTCTTTTCAAAGATCGGACGCGCAAGTCTATCTATCCAAAAAGGTTCTACACTTCTTAAATCCGAGTCGAGAAATACCACTGCCTGAGCATCGAGAGTGAGGGCTTTCTCCATTATCGATCTCATTGCGCTTCCCTTTCCGGAGATCCCCCGGTATCTGAAAGAAAGCAGATCTATTCCATCACTGGAAGCTGAATAGAAAACCTCTTCAGTATTGTCCGTCGATCCTCCGTCTGAATTGATGATACAGCCTCTCAACGATGGGAAAAACTTACCGAGACCTTTTGCTGCCGTCTCGACTACGTATTTGATAGTATTCGAGTTGTTAAAACTAGGTATTCCGATTACTATGTCATATGATTTCTGATTCAGTCCAGGCATGTTTCCACCTCCTATTCTTTGACACCTCCGGCAGTGAATCCGCTTGTCAGGTACTTCTGCATGAGACTGAAGATGATTATGATTGGGATTGCCGAAACTACTGAAGCCGCCATCAGCCTTCCCCATACTGCATGAGCCGAACCGGAAAACGCATTCAACCCAATTGGAAGAGTGAAGAGATCCTTATAGGATTTTAGGCCAAGGAAGGCAGATGCAAACAAGTATTCGTTCCATCCAATCATAAAGGCATAGATATATACTGTGACAATTGCTGGAAGAGAGAGCGGAATAACAATCTTGAAGATCGCCTGCACTCTGGAACAGCCATCGATAATCGCCGCTTCTTCTATTGAAAACGGAATTGTCCGGAAATAGTTTCCCAACATATAAAGAGAAACCGGAAGTGTCTGAATAACATAGACCATGATCAGATAAACTCCGGTACCAAATGGAGTAGAAAGGATTCCAAGTTTCACCGCCATCTGATAAAGCGGCACCATTATTACGGTACCACCGAACAGATACACGAAAAGAACCGAACGCTGAACAAGTCCCCTACCCTTGAATCTCAGCCTCGAGAATGCATATGCTCCTAAAATCGCTACGAAGAGGCTTATCAAAGCGGAAATCCCTGCGAATATCAGCGAGTTTCTAAGGTATTTCAAGAAGGGAAATTCACTAGCTCTCTCTTCCAATATTTTTGTCTTCTGCGCTTCGAATAATTTCAGTTGAGCCTTTGCCTTTTCGAAACCGGCGGCAAGCGCTTCCTCGGAGAGAGCATTGTCAACCTCGGCTCTCAAATCCGTGAACCGTTTCACATCATTTGCACTGAATATGGTTTTCATGTTTTCCTCGATTATTGAAGCCTCCTCTGTACCTGGAACGAGCGAGTTTTCAATAAACTCTTCCCTGTCTGTTACATCAATTCCACTGAAGTCGATCACAAGATCAACGATATCTCTCAGTTCTTTTTCCTTGGCCTTGAGCTGTACATCATGAACATACCGCGTATACACTTCAATTGAGGCCGTTCTCTCTTCCAACTCATCTATCCTCTTCAATACAGGTTCAAGATTTGCCCTAATTATCTCATCGCCGAAAAACTCTGTCTCACTACTTTGAATAAGCCCAAATATCTCCAGATAGTTTCTGATTGTGAAATCTGAGAATGTCATTTTGTTCGGATCGTAGTCTGCCTTAAGAGATACATGAACCATGAAATAAAACGGAATGAGTATGAAGAAACAGATTAAAGAGATCCCCAATGCAAACATGACTCTTCTGAAAGGTGTCTTCTTCCTTACCATTTCAACACCTTCTTCACGTATGCAGTTATCAGCCCAAGCATAATTACCATAAGGATTGTTGCAATTGCCGCGGCCACTCCGTACTCCGGCGAAGTTGTACCGATAACCCTTTCATAGATAAAGATAGGCAGAGTGCCAGCTCTCTTGCTGATCAGATAGACCTCGTCAAACTTATAGAAATTCCAGATACCCCTCATGAGAGCGACAGCACCCATGACGAAATAGATCTCCGGTAGAGTGATATTCGTGAACTTACTCCATGATGTTGCTCCATCGATTTCTGCAGCCTCGTAGTACTCATCGGGAATAGATTGAAGTCTTGAAAGCAGCATCAGGTAAACAAAAGGGAAGTTCCGCCAAATGTTGAATATCGATGCCACAAAGAATGCATTGTTCGAGTTGTTTAGGAGATCAAGTTGCGGAGAGACCCATCCGAGACTTTGACTGAATAACTGCATAAAAGGCCCGTAGCTTGGATCAAATATGTACTTCCATGAAAAGACTATCGAGATAAGTGGGGTAATGTATGGAAGCAGAATGATCGTCCTAACTATCGCCCTCCCCTTGAACTCCTTGTTCATCATCAGCGCTACTCCGAGACCCAACAATATACTTCCAATAACTGTCATCAGAGTGAAACCAACTGTTATGAAGAAGGACTTCCAGAAAGCAGCGTCTTTGAAAACTCGGATATAGTTTTCTAATCCTACGAACGTTGAACTAGTAATCCCGTAGTCGAAAAACGAAATGTATATGTTATACGCCACCGGATAGATTATCAATATCATCAGTAGGATTACTGTTGGCGAAACAAGTTTCCAACCTAAACTATTTTCCTTCTTCAATATGGAAGAGGCTGCTTGCTGCATAAGATCTACCTCCAAAAAAGGAAGGCCCCGGCTCCGGGGCCTTCGATGTCAGGCGTTTATCTTCCTATAAGCTTTCTAATGTCCTCTCTCCAGAAGGTTAGAACCTGATCTGGGGTTGCGTTGTTATCGAACATCATGACTATGCCATTACCTATAGTGAAGGCTCCGGATATCTTTCCCATTTCGGGGAAGACTCTTCCTTCTACATAACCGAACTTCTCAATGTTCTCCATACCATAAATGATTGCCTTGATCTTTTCTGCGCCGTAGCTCTTATAAATCCCCTTTGGATCGTTCAGGAATTCTTCGCTTTCAGCTATGGAAGCTCTTGTAGGAAGCATTCCACCGGGAGCCATATGTATGTACTTTATGTAATTGTCCGGCTCGAACATGAAATCGAGAAGTTTGAGAACATCAAGCTTGTTCTGGGAAGACTTGACGATCGCGAGCGACAAGACCTGTCCAAAGGAGGAAGGCCTGCTGTTAGTCATCATGGGAGCGAATTCAGTGTTCTTAACAAGATCTGGATCAAAGTCGCTTATGAACTGAGTCTGAATCTCGGCAAGAGCCAGGTCATCCATGACGTAAGTTGAGTAGAACATCATAGGTGTCCTACCCGCAAGATAGAGTTCTCTTGCCTGCTGCCAGTAGGTATGTCCTGGAGCTGAATATGCGCCAAGGTCCTTGTAGAACTGAAGTACCTCTCTCATCTCAGGAGAGTTAATGACTACATTTCCGTCCTTGTCGAAAATCCTTGCTCCGTTTGACAAAGCAAAGATTGTGAAGACCTGTTCCGCGTAGGCATCGTTGGTCTTTCCAAGTACGATTCCATACATTCCATTCTGAGGATCGTGGAAATACTTTGCCGCCTCCATAATCGCATCCCAAGTTGTTGGTTCGGCAAGACCCGCTTCTTCAAACCAATCTCTTCTGTACCAAATTCCTTGAACCCATCCGTGATAAGGAATAGCAAAATACTGATCCCCAGCCGGAGTAATAACAAATCTTGTTGCACCAGTGTAGAAATCCCCTGCATTTCTGATGAATCTTGTTGGAATCACAGTATCCAGAAGACCGTCAGCTCCAAGGCCGAGAATAGTTTCAGCGCCAGCTTCAATTAGGTCTGGAAGTGTATCGGCCGCAGAAGCCGCAGCCAATTTCGAGAACATCTCGTTCTCCTCGATTGCCACAACATCAACTTCTACTCCGGTTTCAATTGTAAACGACTCGATCAACTGAGCGATAATCTGCTGTCTGGATTCTTCTTCCTGAGTGTGCCAGTAAACAAGTTTTCCAGTCATTGTTACCGAAAGCATCAATACCAGAAATACTACAAAGAATATTTTTTTCATTTTCACCACCTCCGAAGGAAATTTTTTTCACCCTAATGATACCAAACTTCTTCTTTCGTTCAAAGAGGCTATACACCGCCTCAGGATCCATCACTGCCATTCTCGTCAATCTAGCATCGATTAGATAGAAATAACTCTAAGAAACTAGCTCTAAGAGTATGGTTTGAACCAAGAGATCTTATGCAATCTGCAGAGGAAACCGATTATAGAAGTTCACTGAAGATATCCTAAGCATAATAGAGCTATAAAAATGGGATCGGCCAATGCCGATCCCATTAGTACTAACTGCTTACACTCTATCTATTACTCTATAAGCTTTTGTGGCAGAACCACCAGTCGTAACAACCTTCCTTGCCCCTTCTCTCTTCAGCAGTCTTGACATCTGATGCGGGAGGAATGATTACGTGATCCCCAATGATCTCGTTGTTTGGCCAATCTGCCGGAATAGCCACTCCATTCTTATCGGCAACCTGGAAGCCCTTTACCATTCTGAGAATCTCATCCATATTCCTTCCCAGCTCTTGCGGGTAATAGAGGATAGCTCTGATCTTTCCCTTCGGATCAACAATGAAGACCGCCCTGACAGTATTCGTTCCCTTTGCAGGATGAATAAGCCCAAGAGTCATTCCTACTTCGCCCATTTCGTCCGCGATAATAGGGAACTCGATTTTCACACCTAGCTTCTCTTCTATCCACTCCGTCCACTTTATATGAGAGAAGACTTGGTCAACGCTAAGACCTACGAGTTCACAGTTTAACTCTCTGAACTTATCATATCTTCTCTGAAAGCCCACGAATTCGGTCGTGCAAACCGGTGTAAAGTCCCCCGGATGACTGAATAGAACAAACCATTTTCCCTTGTGAGCTTCCGGTAGGTTCATTACCCCATGTGTCGTCTTGACTTTCATCTCAGGGAAATCTTCTCCGATCAATGGAATCCTTTTCTCCATAAAGCACCTCCATATTTATAATAATTATTATTAGCTACAATATAATTATACTTTTCGCTACTTTGTTTGTCAACCATACAATTATGCCGAACAGAGGTTTCGATTCTAAAGAAAAAGAGGGCTCTTGGCCCTCTTTTTATGACTTCAACAGAGTAGGTAAGGTGTCTCTTCTTCATCGGGGTAGATGTATGAACTGACTACTCTGTAATCTGGAAAACTTGTTTCCAGGGCTCTTGAGATCAGTGAAAGGTACTCGTTGATCCTTGGCACCACTTCTTCAAAGGAACAGGAACCTTTCAGAGCCATGATCTGAACTTCAATTGTATCTTCAGTCTCGGCTCTCATGTTGAGCGTGTCACCTTGGGCTCCCAGAAGTAACTTCTTTGAGAGCGTCTCAAGTATCATCTTCAAAGCCTCTGTGGATCTACTTTCAGAAACAGCGTACCTCAAATCGCAAACAATGTACATGGCGCTCCCTCCTTCGTCTGGTTTCTTAGATTCTGTTTATAACTAACACAGGAAGGTACCAGATGTAGACCCTGATTTCTGGAAAAGCCGTTTGTGAAAGACCGTTCATAGCTACTATTGCAAAGTGATCAGCCCGTTCCATTTATTATACATCAAAGGCAGTCTACCTATATTAACCAGGAGGAGTTCTAGATTTATCGGCAGACTATTATCTATCGAAATATTAATGTAGAATTTAGGGAATGGGGGTGATCTAAATGATATATAGAACTCTGAAGGATAACAAAGGAGAAATCCCCGCCATTGGTCTAGGCACATGGGAGATCGGAGGAAGAGACGTTCCTGATGAAACGAGGGACAGAGAACACATTGACACATTGTCCAGAGCCATTGAAATGGGTTACAAGCACATAGATACTGCCGAATACTATGGTGGTGGCCATACCGAAGAAATAATTGGAGAGGCAGTCTCGATTTTCAGTAGAGAAGAATTGTTTATCACATCTAAGGTCTGGCCCACTCATTTGCGGAGTGTTGACTTACACAAAGCCCTTGAAAGAACACTGAAGAGGCTGAGAACAGACTATATTGATCTGTATCTTATTCACTGGCCGAATCCTGAAGTTCCGCTAGAAGAGACTCTTTCGGCGATGAATGAAGAAGTGAAGAACGGACGGATAAGGCATATCGGAGTTTCTAATTTCGACACGCAGCTCCTTAAGAAGGCCGTATCTATTTCAAAGGAACCTATTGTAAACAATCAGGTTCTCTTCAATCTAGAAGACCGGCAAGCAATGAATGAGCTTCTACCATACTGCCAAGATCATGGCATTACCCTAACCGCATACTCGCCGCTAAAGAGAAACGCATTAAAAGCCTCAACCGAGAAACTTCTGACTGGATTCTCTGAAAAGTACTCGGCCTCTGTTCAGCAAGTAATGCTTGCATGGTTGCTGGGGAAAGATGGTGTGGTGGTCATACCAAAGGCATCCAAGCTTGAACACCTGAGAGAAAATCTAGAAGCAGGCATGATTGTCCTCGACAGAGAGGATATGAAAATGCTTGATTCACTAGAATAAGGAGGACATCTTGAACGATATCAAGAGCAACTTTATAAGCGCTCTCGACTCACAAGATAAAGAGAGGGCAGTGATGGTGTGCATAGAATCGCTTGAGTCTGGCAATGTTGAAGTAATCGATTTGTATCTGGATATTCTTGCACCCGCATTGAGGAGTTGGGATTGCGACTACGTGAGCGACAGATTGTGCATATGGAACGAACATATAAGGAGCTCTATTGTCAGAACGGTAATGGAATGCTGCTTCCCTTATATTGTGAAGAAAAGAAGAGACAATGGATCAGAAAAGAATGATCAGACAGTGGCAGTACTCTGCCCGCCCGAAGAGTATCATGAGATCGGAGCTAGAATGATTTCGGATATCTTCACTATCGCTGGGTACAATTCCATATTCGTCGGAGCAAATACCCCGCTAGACACCTTCCTTGAGGCTGCGAAAAAGCTGAGTCCAATGTACGTTGCGATTAGTGTTTCAAACTACTACAACCTAATAAACACACGAAGGATGATTTCGCGAATTAAAGAAGCCGGTGGGAAATCGAGAGTTGTCGTAGGTGGAAATGCATTCGAAAAAAATCCCGACTACTGGAAGGAAGTCGGTGCAGATATTTTCCTGAAAGATCCAAGAGAGATTCTAGCTCTGGGGAAGTGTGATGTAAAATGAGATTGGCTTTTTCAATTGCGATGCGCTTTCTATCTTCCAGCAAGACCCAAACTCTTCTCATAGTAATGGGAATTGCAATAGGTGTTTCCGTTCAGGTATTCATAGGCTCGCTTATCCAGGGACTCCAAAAAGACCTGGTGGATACAACAATCGGAAGCTCTTCGCAGATAACTGTCTCCTCATCGGAAAACAACAGAGTAGAAGACTGGCAAGGCATAATTTCGGAAATCGCTTCTCTTGATTTGCCAACAGATCTGACGGCTCTTTCTGCAAGCGCAGATGTTCCTGTCTTCATAAGCAGCGGCGACAGAACCTTATCTGTTCTCCTCCGAGGTCTGCAGTTCCCCGAATCACATGTTATTTACAAGACGGATAGTCGCCTCATTGATGGCAGCCTTCCTGAAGGAGACGGAGAAATCATTATCGGCAAGGGTCTTAAGGATGAGCTCGATGTGAACCTTGGAGAAGAAATCACAATCTTCACTCCGGATAGAGCAGTTGAGATTCTGAAGGTAGTCGGTGTCTTCGATCTGGGTGTTGCAAGCCTTAACAAAAACTGGATGATCTCAACGATTGGCACCGCTCAGTCAGTTGGAAAACTTGGTGATGCAGTCACATCGATAGAGATGCAGGTGAGCGAGGTCTTCAGAGCCGATGAAAACGCCTCTGTCATTTCGGAACGTCTTTCGGGGTCTGCTTTACTTGTAACTGACTGGAAATCTCAGAACGAAGATCTCCTCTCCGGACTGAACGGGCAGAGCGTCTCAAGCATAATGATTCAGGTGTTCGTAATCATAGCCGTTTCCCTTGGAATAGCAAGCGTGCTCGCAATAACTGTAGTCCAGAAATCAAGGCAGATTGGAATCCTGAAAGCTATGGGACTTAAGGATTCCACGACGAGTTTCGTTTTTCTCTTTCAGGGACTCGCTCTCGGCATTGTGGGAGCAGTAGTTGGAATTGCATTCGGAATCCTGCTTATAATTATGTTCTCCACTTTTGCCGTAGGAACTGACGGAGAACCGATCATCAGAATCTCTCTGAGTTATGGGTTTGTAATGTTGTCCGCGCTCATTGCCATTGGCGCTTCAACTATTGCCGCAATGGTCCCAGCCAGGAGATCCTCCAAACTCAGCCCTGTTGAGGTGATACGAAATGGCTAACATAATCGAGCTTAAGGATATAAAAAAGGTTTACGGAACGGTTGTGAAGACAGAAGTTCTTCACGGTGTGGATCTTGAAATCGAAGACTCATCGTTTCTTTCGATAGTCGGACAGTCTGGAAGCGGAAAATCTACACTCATGAACATTATGGGCACTTTAGATCAACCCACGAGCGGTGAAATAAAAATCGCAGGGAAACAGACAAACAAAATGAACAAGAATGAACTCGCAAGTGTTAGAAATGAGACTATTGGATTCATATTCCAGTTTCATTATCTGCTTCCCGAGTTCACTGCTTTCGAAAACGTAATTCTTCCTTACAGAATTAAAGGTCTTAAACCCTCGAAGGAAATTATGGAAAGGGCGAAGGAACTAATGGATGTCGTTGAAATCAGCAAGGTTAGGAATAATCTAGCTCCAAACATGTCGGGAGGTCAGCAGCAAAGAACCGCAATAGCAAGGGCCCTTATCAACAATCCGAAGATTATACTTGCAGATGAACCTACGGGCAATCTCGACTCCGATACCTCAGCGAAGGTCTTCAGCCTCATGCGTGATCTCAACAAGAGATACGGAACAACATTCGTAATAATTACTCACGATAGAAGAATCGCAGAAGAGACAGACAGAATAGTTGAAATCAGAGATGGCAACATTTTCAATGACATAAAGAGATAAGGGGGACATCCCCCTCATCTCTCTAAATAATAACACTTCTGGAAAGCTATTTGGACTTTCTTAAGGGGGATTCCCTTCTGAGGCGCATCGTATCTTTGGGGAGGAAGACCCCCTCTTTTACCTTTCGAATATCTTCAACTGACATGAACGCCTTTGGAACGCATTCCAGAGCGATTCTCTCGAAGTCTTCCACTTCTTTCCTGTTTATGATACTGTAAACAATGTAAGCCTTTCCTCGAGCACCGTGAGCGTCTATCTTTGTAACTCCAAATCCAGCCTGGCACAGTTTTTCTATAAGTTCAGTTGGATCTCTCGAAATTATCAGCCTAACCGATACGGTTCCAATTGCAAGCCTCTCATCAATGAGCATTCCTATGTAGCTACCGGCCGCGAAGCCACCTGCATAAGCAAGAATGTAAAGTACATTGTCAACACTCTGGATTACTTTGCTGGCAACGAGCAACCACAGAATAATCTCAAAAAAACCGATAACACTTGCTATTTCTTTCTTGCCTCTCGAAACCATTATGATTCTCGTGGTTCCAAGAGAAACGTCGATGATCCTTGCGAAGAAGATTATCAGAGGCATAAGAACCCATCTGAAGAGATCGCCACTCAAGAATTCTTCCATTAGAAACCCTCCTACCGCATTCTTACATAGAAACTCTTCTCTCAAGCCAATTATAAGATACTTCTTTCAGGATAGCATGATGAAAAAGATTACCTTGTTTAATACGGGCAAAACAGATTTCTTCGAATGAACTGGCAAGTGAGGCAGACTTAGTATAGATCATTTCTACCAAATTTAGCATATCTCTACTTCTTTCTCTCAGTAATCTCATCGTGCTCCTGCAATTCGCTACAAAGAAGCGGGGCCTTTGGATTAAAGGAATGATAATTTTTACGAATCGCTTTCTCACTAAAGCTTGCATAGCAGTATAGGCAACGATTAAGACAGGTATTATATGCGCCAATGTCGACACTCTCGACACAGCGGCATGCAGCTCTCTGATATCTGTCTTTTGGGTGATCAATCCTTTTGCCTGTCAGCGTGTCAATTACCGTCCCGTCAATACAGCTTCCGTGACTAATTCCATATTCCGAAAGATCAACGGTCTCTGAACATGTCTTCAGCTTCATTCCTTCAGAAGATGATACTTCTGAATAATGGCTGGCAATTTTCCTTACCTCAATTTCATTAGGCGCCCTTGCATCAAGTTTTCGAAGGTTTGATGAGATCTTCTGATAGTAATCGAGAAAACTAATCACACACTCTTCAGTGAAACCCTTAAGCAAATGCGCCATTTTTTCAAAGGCCCGTAGATGATGGTCGACACTATAGTCTGCATTTATCAGAATAGGATCGTATCTCCAAATCACTCTGTTTTCTCCAATCTTTCCGGAAAGCTTTTTGAAGGTCTCGATAATCTCTCTCTTGTTGCGAAGCCCAGGCTCTACACTTCCATGATAGGGCGTAATCGTGAATTGAAAATAATAACAGTAATCGGCAAAGTGATTCAGCTTGTCTAACATTTTTTTGGGATCCTTTGTCCAAAATACGAAGCAGTCTACTGCTTCTGGATTTAGGATAACTTTGCTCACCTGATGGGGATTGAACGGATTCCTAACAAGAGCAAAGCCACTTTTCAAACGCTCTATCATCCACTCTGAATAAAAAGCAGGGATATCTGTCCTCCTGCTCNNAAGTGCAAAATCATCACAGCTCGATTCGCCATTTCGAAAAAACATAACGTTTGCTGACTACTTCAATATTAATACAGAAGATCATAGCGACTGAAGAAAGGGGACATGTGTGTTTTGATTCGTAGAGATCGTAGAGAATAGAGAGAGAAAAACAAAAGAAAAAAAGAAGTAAATAATAATCAACTGGAACTGGAAGAATGGCTTCCTTCCTTTTTCGTGTTTTCGACAGAAGAAGAGCCGATTCATTCGAATCACACATGAAGAACAATATCAATCTGCTAAATTCTACAGAGAAGTGGAAAGGTTAGTTTTAGTTACTGCTGGAATCAAAATACTTGATCTCGGTTGCGGAACTCGACGAGATATTCAGACTAAACACGACAACCAGAGTAGCATGTGTCGACTTGTCCCAGAAGATGCTCGAAATTCTTAGAATCAAACATGAAGACAGACTGGACAGCCTGAACTTGATTACCGGTTCCTACTTCTAAGTTGATTTGCCATCGGAAGAATTCGACATTGCCATTTCGGTTCAGTCGATGCATCATTTCGGATACAAACAGAAGTTGTCGCTCAAGAAGATTCTCCACAGTCTAGCGGGTAATGAAACATATATCGAGGCAGATTACGTGGTCGATACTACACGATAGAGGAAATGGGACTACGCAAGAAATACGAGTCTCTGAGAAGCGAGCATGACGCACCTGATGGTTTTTACCACTTTGATCTGCCGCTTTCCATAGATAATCAACAAGCAGTTCTGGAAGAGGCTGTGTTCAGTACTGTAAGACACCATGCAAGATACGAAAATTCAAGCATTTTCGTTTCACGAAAACCCACATCAAAACGGAGATGAATCGATGGAAAACAAAGGAGAGCCACTGGCCCTCCTTCTAGATGTTGAGAATATACTATTTCTTACTACACTCAAATAATTATATTGATTATCTTGTCCTGTACGTAGATGATCTTTCTTATTGACTTTCCTTCAAGCATTTTTGAGAGCTTCTCATCAGCCATTACCGCTTCCATTGCCTTTTCCTGGGATGCGTTCTGAGGAAGCACAACCTTTCCTCTCATCTTACCGGTAATCTGAACAGGCAATTCAGTCTTCGCCAGAGAAGCGTATTTCTCATAGCCAGAAGGGAAACCATCTTCAAGAATAGTCCTCTTCTTCCCGCCTTTCATGCTGTATATCTCTTCGCAAATGAAGGGGGCGAAAGGCGAGAGGAGTTTTGCCATATCTACTACGAGCTTTCTCTCGATAGCGCTCTCTTTCGAAGCCTCATTGACGAACTCCATGAGAGCGGCTATTGCCGTGTTCGGCTTGATATTCTTGATTGAATATTCGACCTTTTCCACAGTCTCTGCCATCTTTATCTTCAGATCTGTCGAGCTCTTGCCTTCAGGCATTGTTGCGATGTCCCAAACTCGATTCAGAAACCTTCTCATCGCGTCCATTCCGCTGTCCCGGAAATCTCCGCCTTCGAGAAAGGTCCCCATAAACATCAGATAGGTTCTAAGGGCATCCACTCCATGGCTCTCAAAATACTCGTTGGGATTGACGATATTTCCCTTCGATTTCGACATCTTCTCCCCGTCTTTTATGATAAGCCCGTGTCCTCTAAATGAAGCAAACGGCTCTTCAAAAGGAAGAAAACCCATATCGTGTAGCGCCATCGCAAGAAATCTCGAGTACATCAGATGGAGAGTTGCGTGTTCATTTCCGCCTATATACATATCGACCGGGCACCACTTTTCAACCAGCCCATCATCAAAAGGTGCACCGTCATTGTTCGGTGAAAGATATCGCAGATAATACCATGCCGAATCAAGGAAGTTGTCGGAGACATCGGTCTCTCTTCTGGCAGCCTCTCCACAAATCGGGCAAGTCGTGTTGACAAATTCGCTGTTCTTGGCCAGTGGAGACTTGCCGCTGCCGTCAGGTATGTAGTCATCGGTATTTGGCAACATCACTGGCAATTGATCTTCAGGGACGGGGATAGTTCCACACTTATCACAGTAGATCATTGGTATCGGAGGACCCCAGTAGCGCTGTCTGGAAATACACCAGTCATGAAGGTGATAGTTCACAGAGCCCTTTATGCTTTCGCTCACT
Organism: Mesotoga sp. UBA5825; assembly: GCF_002432955.1. Lineage (NCBI taxonomy): Bacteria > Thermotogati > Thermotogota > Thermotogae > Kosmotogales > Kosmotogaceae > Mesotoga > Mesotoga sp. UBA5825. Next base: position 37,316 of record NZ_DJHG01000057.1, read on the forward strand.
TCGTCAATCTTGTCGATGAAATCAACACTGAGCGTACCCGAGTACTTTTCGCTGTTGATCATCTTTCCCTTCTCAGTATAGGGCAACTGTGAGGGATCGCATTCTATGACCTGTCTTATCTCTAGTCCATACTTCTTCGCAAAGACATAATCTCTCTCATCGTGCGCCGGGACGGCCATAACGGCACCCGTTCCATATTCTGCCAGCACGTAATCTCCTATCCAAATTGGAAGCTCCTCACCAGTAAGAGGGTGAATGGCGTAAGAACCGGTAAATATCCCGTTTTTTGGACGAGAAATAGATGTTCTTGTGGCAAGATCCATGCTCTTCACTTCTTCTTTGAAATTATCAAAAGTCTCCACTGTTGAAGGCGTGACTAGCTTGTTCACCAGACCGTATTCAGGAGCTACAACTATGTAAGTTACTCCAAATATCGTATCTGGACGGGTTGTAAACACATCTATCTGCTCATTCATTCCAGATACTTTAAAAGAAATCGTGGCTCCAGAAGATTTCCCTATCCACGCGCGCTGAAGATTCTTAGTAGTATCCGTCCAGTCAAGCTTCTCGAGGTTAGACAGCAGTTTCTCTGCGTACTTTGTGATTTTGAAGAACCACTGACTCATCTCACGTTTCTCGACTTCATTATTGCATCGTTCGCAACGACCGTCAATTACTTGCTCATCGGCCAGCACTGTCTTGCACGAAGGACACCAGTTAACATTTGACGCACGTTTCTCAGCAAGACCGTTCTTGAACAACTGAATGAAGATCCACTGGGTCCACTTGTAATACTCCGGAGAAGAAGTTATCGCTTCGCTGTTCCAGTCGAAAATATTACCAATCATTTTGAGCTGCTCTTCTCTGAAGTACTCTATGCTTTTCGGAGTGAGCTCAGCAGGATGTCTCCCAACTCTCAAGGCATAGTTCTCGCTGTGTATACCGAAAGCGTCGAAACCGATCGGTTCGAAGACGTCGTAGCCCTTGAGCTTCATGAACCTTCCATATACATCCGATCCGATGAAGGAAAACATGTTTCCTATGTGGAGACCGGCAGCGGAGGGATATGGAAACATCATGAGATTGTAGAAAGGCTTCTCCGCTTTCTTGAGATCTATGTTAAACGGCTTCTCCTTCGCATAGTAATCCTGCCATTTCCTTTCAATCACCCTGAAATCGTACATATGCTACCTCCCCGAATGAGTGTAAAGCTTGAGAAAAGCAACTTAGATGGATTATAACATGCTAGTGTTACTGAATTTGGGATGACAAACCCGGTCGATCAGAGAGGCAAGAGTCTTCATTTGAAAAGCAGGTTGACGACTCGTTTATCGAAGTTTTTCAGGGATTTCCCGACGGTGTCCTGCATGATCTACGTAAAGTGGACAATTTTGTTTTCAAGCGCTGGAAGCAGAATTGTTCAGAAATGAGGTTTTCAGAATCGGCACCTGTGAATGTATAATTGTACATGAACACGAAATCTCGAAAAAGGGGGTAAGAGAATGAAGAAAGCATTGTTCGTATCTCTGTTGCTTGTATTCCTGTTCTTTGTCTCTGGCTGCTTCAAGATCAACAATCCGCCAGTGGTATCGTTGACAGGCTCCGTTTCGGAAGGACAGGAAATTGCTCCGATGACGCTTGTCACTTTCGAGTGGGAAGTAACTGACTTCGATGACACGGAAGTCACTTCTGAGTTCAAGCTCTACAAGAATGGGGCTGAAGTTCTGTCTGTAGTAGACACCGGCGAAGCGGTGTACGCTCTAGACGAAGAGGGAAAGTACGTCGCAGAGGTTGTAGCGACCGATTCGATGGGGGCTCAAACAAAGAAGACTATCTCTTTCAAAGCGACTAATATGAAGAGAGAACTCTTTCAATCTGGAGCTGGGCTGATGTATTTCGATTACAGCGATTTGTTCGAGTACATCGAAGATGAAGTCTTCGGCATGAGGTTTTATAAAACTGCTTCGGAGGAAATTGTCCCTGCCGAAGAGGTGACTGTAAGGAAGCGATTGAACCTGCTGGACACCAATGAAGATGGCTTGTATGACACTTGGGAAGAGATACCTAACAACAGATCTGATCTACACAGGTACGTGTACCTACCGGGTTACTTGGAAGTTTATAGTACACTTTGGGTACCGTACGGTTTTGAGTATGGCACGGACTCAATTAGAGTATATTATGCCGGAGTAGAAGGTCCGTATAGTGGTTTCGTTCTATTCTATCCTCTTGCGGAAGTCGGTTTTGAACTAAACACAGTTTATGCAAGATGGGTTGAGGCTCATGTCTTTGGAAACACGCTTAACGACTACGGAGAAGCCTACAAAGCGTTTGCTCTAAGAGAGAGGTATGATTCAGACGAAAAACCGATTATCAGCCTTTCCACTCCTGACAGCGATATAGGACCTGGAGATTCGTTTACTGTAGGTGTAATGACAGAAAATGTTGCGAGTTTTGCCGATCTGTATGATGTCAGATATATTCAACTCTCTCTGTGGAACAGCGAAGGTTTGGTTCTTGAAAGCGTTGAGTTCGGGAATTTCATGGCAGGTTTGAAGGATGTTGGAACATTCAAGAGTAGTGATGAGGCTGTCACCCTTTACAAAGCCTTCCTGAATGGAGCAGATGAAGCTGGAGCTGCCGATGATGTCTTCGCAACTCTCACTTTCTCAGTTCCTGAGGATTATGAAGGCGAGATCATTGCCGTTGGACTGGCGTACGAAGGTTACTGGGATACATATGGCATCTATCCCGATTTGCCAAATCCCGCTTTCAGAGATGTAGACAATGGTTCTGTTGACGGTTTCATTGTTGACCACGAACCAATTGTCTTCTTGGAGTAAGGGGGGGATTACTATGAAGAAAACCTTTATAGTTCTACTTACGGTAGTTTTGATATCGTCCTTTGCACTGGCAAGTATTGCAACTCAAGTAAGGTCAGCTGAGGAAAAAGTAAATTCTTCAATAGAAAAGCTGAATTTGAGCTGGGAAGCAGGTCTGGAAGAAAGCTTTGTCGCAAAGCTTGAAACCGCAAATATCGCAGATGTCGATGCGATATTTGAGCGGCTTAATGGATACATTGATCTTCCAAAGGATGTTAGCGATCGGTTGGTTGAGTACCTTAGAATGGCATATATAGAAGAAGTAGAGGACTTTTCCATTCAGGGGATGACCACAACAGACGATCTCATGATGTCAACTTTCGTCCTTTTGGAACCGAGAGAAGTGGCTGAAAGCTATTTCGTGAGGCTTGAACCCGTTAGAGACCAGTTCATTCATGGCAGCTGCTGGTCTTTCGCTACTGTTGGTTCTTTTGAAAGTGCGCTTGCAGTGCAGATATATGGGATGAACGGAAACGTGGATAACACCCTGGATTATTCGGAACGATGGGGAACCTATCATAACATCGACTGGGACATCTACAGCTTTTCACCTGACAACTATGTTCAGGACAGGAACAGCCTTGAGGGTGGAAACAGCTACTTTGCAATGTACAATCTCATAAGGTATGGAATGATGGAAGAACAATACGCTCCATATTCTGAAGTCTATTTGGACCCCAGAGAGGAGATTCCTCTGCCCCCATCGGCATACAATGCTCCGCTGCTGAAGTCCTCGAGAAGTGTGATGATACCTCCTGCAACAGCGGCAGCTCGCTTAGGATATAGCTACGAGGATTATCTGAATATGATAAAGACAGCTCTTGCGGATTACGGATCTCTTGCCGTCTCTTTCTCAGTTCCATACAGTTTCAACTTCTATTCCAAGGGAATCTATTCTCCTGTAGAAGGAGACTACAGCACAGGCGGACACGCAGTCACTCTAGTTGGATGGGCGGATGCCACCGAGCTCGATGACATAATCCTAGCTGGCAGGACGAATCCTGATGCAACTCCTATACTGGACGAAGAAATCGAAAGCTACACATATTTGGATCCAACACAGACCGGTTCTCCAGAGTTCACAGCAACCACCTTCTGGATAATCAAGAACTCCTGGGCCTATGATTGGGGAGACGGGGGCTACTATGTAATCCCCGCCATTAGCGAGGAACAATATGAGAGCGGACAGATAGGTTTCTGGGAAATCGAAGGAAGAGAGATGTATCTTCCGATTTTCGACGATCTTGCACATCACGAAGAAGACAGTCTTGATATAAACGGTGATGGCATTGTCGACGAGAAGGATTTCGAAGCTTTGGTCGAAAAGATAGGTTCGACAGAAGCAGAGGATATCGCAACCTGTGACATTTCCTTCCCCAAGGACGGGAAGATCAACGGCGAAGACGCTGCTGCTTGGGTATTCTTGTTTAACAACAGGTAAGAATGTTTTGAAATAGGTTTAGAAGAACCCCCTTAGGGGGTTCTTCTTTTGTGATAATCATTAGTCTGTAGTCTTTCTGGCATAATTGATAAGGAGGTGAGAGCTTTGCAGGAAGAAACCGTGCTTGACATAATGATAGAGATTCCTAAGGGAAGTAGGAATAAGTATGAGTATGATAAGAAACTCAAGAGGATAAGGTTCGACAGGACTCTGTTTTCTGCTGTTCATTACCCGATGGACTATGGATTCATATTAAATACTCTTGCCGAAGACGAAGATCCGCTTGATGCAATGGTTCTGCTATGGGAGCCGACTTTTCCCGGGTGTCTGATTGAGGCAAAGCCAATCGGCGCATTCAAGATGTGGGATGAGAAGGGCCCTGACGAGAAAGTCCTTTGTGTTCCGATACATGATCCGGTCTGGAACTATATCGAGACGCTCGACGACGTTCCACCTCATCTACTGAAAGAGATAGAACATTTCTTCTCCGTATACAAGGATCTCGAAAAGAAGAAAACGGGTATTGAGGGCTGGGTAAGAAGAGAAGAAACGTTGGAAATTATCGCTGCATCAAGAACAAGATATCTTGAAGAAACTCAGAATTCTTAAAATGTGCGACAGGACGAAATTCCGAAAAGCGTATATCATTGACTTAGCAACAGGAAAGGAGAATCCATTATGTATGAATACGTTATCTGGGATTTCGGCGGCACTCTCTTCGATACTTACCCTGCGGCAGCGGAGGTATTCTCGAGGGTCCTTGAGAAGTATGAGGTGAGAGCTTCCGTCAAAGAAATTCTTGAAAAGCTTAAGGAATCAACATCGAAAGCCGCACAACACTTCATGGATAAGTACAGACTGCACAGTGGATTTCTGGAGGATTTCTACAGTATAGAGAACCATCTTGAACCGGAGAGACAACCACCTTTTGAAGGGGCAAAGGATACCTGTATCCAGATTAATAAGAACGGTGGAAGTAATTTCCTTTTCAGTCACAGGAGTAATTACTCCATGACCAAACTTCTGAATTACTACAAGATGCTGGATCTTTTCTCCGAAATTGTATCTGCAGACGGTGGTTTTGCCAGAAAGCCCGATCCACAGGCAATTATGTATATTATCGACAAGTATGGGCTTGAGAGAGAAAGAGTTATTACAATCGGTGATCGAGAGATCGATATTGAGGCCGGGAAACGCGCCGGAATAGCTACCTGCCTCTTCAATCCAGATTCGTCGTCAGCAACCACAAAAGCTGATTTTGTCGTTACCTCCTTGAAACAGGTTCCTTCTGTTTTGCAGGTGTGCAACAGATACAGTGGTTGTGAAAGCTGATGATCGAGAATCTTATATGGGATTTCGACGGTTCGCTTTTCAATACCTACCCCGCTATGGTCAGACTGTTTAAACAGGCTCTGCTTAGAAAGGGATATGTCGCTTCCGAAAACGAAATTCTCTCCCTCATGAAAGACACCCTCGGAAAGGCCGTTGACTTCTATTTGGATAGAGGAGTTGACTATGCCTTCTACAAAGACTTCAAGAAATCTGAAGAAGAACTCGACCCGGCCGAGCAACCTCCTTTTGAAGGTGCTCGCGAGGTGTGCTCAATAGTTGTAAGGAATGGCGGTAAGAATCTGATCATAACTCATAGATCGCGAAAGACTGCTTTCAAGCTGCTAAGTTACTATGAAATGACCTCGCTTTTCAGCGACATAATCACCAGAGAAAGCGGATTTAAGAGGAAACCAGACCCCGATGCTTTCGTCAGCGCGATAAGAAATTATAGACTGAACCCCAGATCAACTCTCTCCATTGGTGATAGAGACCTTGACGTCATTGCTGCAAGGGATGCGGGAACAAAGACATGTTTCTTCTCTCAGAATGGATCCAGACCAACCATTCGAGTCGACTTCACAATAGACAATCTGTTACAGCTTGAAAAGATTGTTTCTGATGACGGCCATTCCTAACATGTATAGCAAATGAAAAAAGTGCATACGCAAAACCCGTATGCACTTTTCCTATGCAGAAAGATATTCTATTGGTAGTATACCTTTCTTGAATCTGCTTCAGCAGGGTCCTTGAAGTAGTATCCAAGTCCGTTTTCGACTATTTCGGCGTATCTTGCGGCGGAAACCGAGAATCCTCTGTCGGGGTTCTTCTTCGTCCACTGAGACAGAATCTCCTGAATAACTGAAGAATGCTGGCCGACTCTTCTGTCCATAGAGAATCCGTTCTCGTCGTATGGGACGAAAAGCAATCCCTTTTCACCAGCCTTCAACACAAATGGGTCTATACCATCGATAATCAGTTCTGGAGTTTTGGCAGCCGTAATCTGATCAAGATGGACTCCGGGTGACTCCAGTAAGAACGGGTATGCGTCGGACCAATCGCCAATTTCCCTGTGTGAGAGGCCTCTGTAACCGGTTGGAGAAGACTCCACGTGATTATCAAACTTCTCTCTTCCCTTCACATAGAAGGAAGCTCCTATTGCATAGGGCATTGACTTCTCAGGGGCAACTATGCAGTTGGTCACAGGGTACATCGCCTCTGCTTCATGCAAATCAATAANNCCTCATTACGGATCATCTCCATTGCTGCAAAGGATACTTTCTCAGCAAGGAATCCGTCAGGCCTGCCTGGCCAGGATCGATTTGTATTTCTTGCGTCTATGTACGACAAAAGCTGACCATCAGGATAGTGTACATAGACGTCCGGGTCTGGCCACTGGTCAAGTGCCTGGAACCCTCTGTCGCCCATTCTGAACTTCTGTTCTCCCCATGGAGTTTCCAGATAGTAGTAGAGAGGAAATCCTCCACCTGGCTGTGTTCCAAGAGAACCGCTAACATTGAAATGGGGAATAACGTAGACTGTTCCCTTTTCCACTTCGAGATTCCCGATGAAAAAATATGCGAGTAAAGCCGCAGAGGGTTCATTGGCATGGGTCCCCGCTATTATGAGAGTCTTCCCGCCTTCCTCTGCGCCCTTCAGTTCAAAAACATCGGTATCTGCAATCGTTCCTTCTATTCCGTCAAAGTACTTGCTGAGTTTAAAAACGTTAGTCACACTTGGTCCGGCCACTACTTCTTCCTTGAAGTACCTCTGAACGTACAGTGGTATTCCTCCAGCCAGAACTATAAGTGCAAGTACACCAGCGATTATAAGTTTTCTCATCATAAAACCACTCCTACTTCATTCTCAGCAGTCTGAGAATGAGGGGTAGAAGAGCCAAAGTATAGAGTATCTCGCTCTTTAAATCCTTGGTCTTAATGAAGTTCCATATTAGCATGCCTGCCACATAGGCTGTCATCACATAATACAGAAACATTATCAAAGTCATGACGACACCTCCTCCTCAACCTACCATCATCAGGAAGTTGAATTTGTTGGCGAAGATAATCAGTATCATAGCAACTGCGGTTATGGCTATCCAGGGCACTACACACTCTTTCAAGAACGAGCCGTAAGAACCTTTATAGCCAACCGTACTCACTGTCAACCTCCCTATCAGCGCAGTTGGGGGTAGTCCATCTCCAAGAGGCCATAGAAGGCTTAATCCTGCCAAAACAATTACCGGGTTTATTCCGTTTGAATTCAACATCCAGATAAGCGGTATTCCTATTACCATCGCACCACCATATGTAAGGAGACCTTCCGATATCGGTATTATGAAGGGAAGGAGTATCCAGACTATAGCCAGAGGAGCCGTAACAATCCACATTGAGATCAAACCCTTCACACCATTGAAACTCATGACCTGGATCAGCATTCCCACAACTGCGGTGGTTGCTATCAGGGGTGTTAATTGGGCAACGGTCTCTTTGCTGACCTTCAGAATATTCACTCTCTTGAAGTTCATTAGCCAAGCAACTAACGCACAGATTGCAAAGACTAGAGGCAATCCAAGAACCGGGAATCCGAACGGCCAGATTCTGGGGGCCCCGAGCAGGAATATCAAGACAAGGAAAGGAACAGCAACGCTCCACCCGGAGAGCCCTTTGGGATCGGGAATCTCTTTTAGTGCCTTTTCTTTGTCTATGTTCTTTGCACCACGTCCAAAGAACAGGACAGAAAACAGCGCCAGAATCAAGATCGGTACAAGAAGAGGCATTGTGAACCCCACATAAGGTATTGCTGTTCCCGCACAAGTCATCATTGCCCAGATGTTGACTGGCGGAGCAGCAGCGCTCAAACCCGCAATTATGAAGATTAGCGCCGAAATCCTGACCTTTGAAAGTCCCATCGCGTTAAGGGCTGCTGCTACCGTACCCCCCACAACTAGAACGGAGATACTCCCTGCTCCGGTGAGCGCTCCCGGAACTAGAATTACAAGCATCAGTAGTATCAGCATCAGGACTCTTTTGTTATGGAAAGCTCCAATTATCTTCCTGACGATATAATTCGTTCCACCCGACTCTTTGATAATATTCATGAAAATCGTCGCAAATACGAAGATAAGTCCAATGTCGAGGTAAGTTACCGATCCTTCGGCTATATGCCTGAAAGTGTCAAAACCTGCTCCTCCGGCAATTGCTCCCCCGATTACTGCAACAAACATACATAGTTCCGTTGAAAACTTCAGGAACTTTCCAACGGCGTAGGCTCCAACCATGACTAGCCCGGCTATGATCGTTTGCATATATATTGCATCAGCTGACAACGTGATTACCCCCTTATAATGAACGCGGCACAATCATCACGATCGCGCCGCATCCAATCAACTACAACCCGAAGACTTCTGTGAATGTGTCGAGAAGATCGAAAGCTGAATCAATCTCCACTATTGGCACATTTCTTTCTGAAGCGGCATTCGTGAATCTGCCGTCCTTGTTTGAGTCCTTTGTCACGATGAAGATGTCTGCAAAGGGAGCTACTGTGTCAATCATTACCTCGATCGGACTACCAGGAAGACCCCTCTGAACTGAACCGCCGATTGCCACGGCAATTATTGCGATCTCGTTCGCCTTTGCGTAGTCGATGAGTGCCTTGAGCCTTGAAACTTCCGATTCTACAGACAATCCCGACGCTCCCATACCTTTGAGACTCGCACCAAGAACCAGGATCATTGACTGAAACTTCGTCCCTTTGGGATCAGGGGAAAGCGTGGTCACGTGCTTTCCAATAGCCGACACAGCTCCACCAAGGCCTACTCCGGCAGCTAGCTCATCTTTGGAGAGAATGTCGCAATAATCGTACTTCAAACCTACTTCGTCGGCAACATAAGTCACCGTCTCAACTTCCGTACTCTGACCGGCTGAAGTGATTACAACAGGAAGTGCCAGTGAGACTTCTGTAGCCGAGAAGGCAAGTGCACCAACAACAGAAACAATAATCATAACGAGAATTGCTTTCTTCATGAAACTACCTCCTTCTTTCTGCTCTATTCGACTCATATATTTGAAACAAATATCGTATACAAAGTCCGAAATTATCGAAGAAAACCTGCCCCGAAAGGGGCAGGCCAGGACTATCATTTAGGTTTGTAAGCGTCGTCACCAAAGACGTGACCGTCTGCATAACCGACTTCCTGCAGCCACCAATCGGGGTATCCAGCTGAAGAACCAACGTTCGGGATGTTGATGTATCCGTCTCTGTACTTGGTTATTAGATATTCGTTGAAATCCCATACTTCTGCCATTACTCTGTCGGTGACGTCAGCAACGTAATCAGTAAGGAATTCCTTACATAGCTCTGGATCTGTTTCGTAAAGCTGTGCAGCTGCCGCTTCAATCGCTGGCTGTACTGCAAAGAGCTTTCCTTCGAT
>NZ_DJHG01000117.1:0-13741 GCF_002432955.1 Mesotoga sp. UBA5825
CCCTTTCCCGGAACCGTTTCGATCACGTCATACATCCCAGCCGACTCAAGTTTCCTTCTAATGTAGTTAATATAAACATCAACAATATTGCTGCGCGGTTCAAAGCCTGTTTCCCAGATCTTGTCGGTTATCTCTTCTCTGGAGAAGACAGTTCCCGGGTTTCGGAAGAGCAGTGCGAAGATTGAAACCTCTCTCGAGGTCAAGTCCAGTCTTCCCCCGGAGCAGGTGAAGACTTGCTTTCTCGAATCGTAACGGAGAGGACCGCTTTGTACTATCGACTCTATCTTCAGCTGATTCCGTCTTACAAGAGCCCTCACTCTTGCCTCTAACTCACGCAGATCGAACGGTTTGGGAACGTAATCGTCGGCTCCGATCTCAAGGCCTTCAATTCTGCTGTCGACTTCGCCCAGTGCTGTAATTATTATTATGGGGACATCGGACTTCATCTCTTCTCTCAGAAAGCGACAGAATTCATAACCGTTCATGCCGGGCAGGAGAACATCGAGGACAATACAATCATAGCTGCGCTCAAGGGCAAGATCCAGTCCTTCTTCTGCATTCTGAGAGGCATCCACAAGAAATCCGGAACGCTCAAAAAAAGAGACGACATTATCGAGCAGTCTTTTCTCATCTTCAACTATCAAGAGTTTCATCGAGCATCAATTCTTTCCGTTTTCTTTGCCGGGAGGAGTGTCTGGCTGACCGGGATCGTCGGGCTTGCCAGGATCATCGGGTTTGCCCGGATCGTCGGGCTTACCTGGATCATCGGGTTTGCCCGGATCGCCGGGCTTACCTGGATCATCGGGCTTGCCAGGCTTTTCCGAAGGAGTCAAATCCTCTTTCTTGCCCAGGGACTTCCGCAGTCTCTCGCTTGCCTCTTCAAGCGCCTTCTCATTTGCCGTTACGCTCAGCGTAGAAGCAAAACTGCTTGCCAACCTGTAGGACATCGTCTCAGTTATTACATGCCAGAAGTGACCGTTCTCTTCCTGTACCAGAAAGATACCGCGAACCTCCTCCCTTGACTGCAGAGAAACAAGAGAGAAGGCGTCAATTATCTTTACTTCTGATAAAATGCCGGTCTCGCTAGCTTCCGTTATTTCGGAAATCTCACCGTCTGAAGAGAGCGTGACTACTCTGGAGTCGGTCACAACCCTTATCAACCCTTCGGGAAGAACAAAGATAGCGAGAATCTCACCAGCAGCTATCCGCTGCACCTTCTGAATTAAGGTGATGCTGAGTGATAGCTCAAAGTCCCCGCCCCCAACCAGGTAACCAAGCAAAGACTGCTCGCTTTCAAGCACAGTACCAACCGAAAGTGCGGCTGAAAACACCAAAGCAACAGCGTAGGCGAGACAGATGACTCTTTTCATATGAGTTCCACCTTCACTTCCGCAAACCATCGACAGTGTTGAACGGATGAATCCCCTAGCGCTTTCCGGTTATTCAACCCAAACTCATTGAGGACAGAACGAGACTTAACTGTATGATGCACCTATTTCTCAACCAAGACAATTGTACCAAGATCGACGTCTTTATCTACAACGGTAACTGAAAGGGACTGGTATCTGGATTCGCTTTCATCGACCGAGAAACCTTCATCCATGTAATTGTCGAAGAACTCCAGCCTATATTCTCCGGGACCAACCTTGCAGAATCTGAACTCGCCTTCCTCCCAAATCGGATTGTCGATATGGGTAAACGTCGTGAGAGCCTCGCCATCAACTTCTGGGAACAGCGCTGCAAGGAGAGGCAACTGATCCGCAGAGGCAACTCCCGTTACATCGAAAAGGCTTCCGTGGCGCACATGGATTACGGGCGTCATGTGGACCTTGTCTTCGTGGCTCTTCTTCTCGCCTGAGATCTCGGCCTCACTGACGATGTCCTCCCACCGGCCGTTGATTTTCAGGGATTTCGACAAGTCAAAGTCCAGAACAACATTAGTCACAGAACCCTCGTCAATCTCGAGTCCCAAATTGTTGATCTTCAATGATCCAGAGTTGACGGTGACTGGATAGACTATCTCATTGGCCGTCATAGTTGCCGCAGACACTTCTATCCGCAACTGGTTATATACACCGACGACTCCTGTAGTGTCGGGCAGTTTGAAAGTCGCTCCCACAAGAGTAAGAATGTCTACTTCAAATGCCTCGTCGACAATCACAATAGGCTCGTATTCATCGGGAGGAACCTCCTCGGGTCCATAGAGCTTTATGCTTTCAATCCTTAGGATAAGAGAGTCAATCTCTTCGATAGGAATTACCGCATCGGTAAGGACAACTCTCACCGTTCCCCTGTCAGCCTCTGGCAAAGTAAGATCCACGCACCCAGTGAAGAAAAGCGCGGAGAGCAAGACAATCAAGAATAGTAGCTTTTTCATTTTCTTTAACCTCCCTTCTTCGTTTGGTTGTAAACCAAGTCTATCCCCTATGTAATTAAAGAGAGATTAAACCATCGCACACAGGAGCTGTCCGAATCTGGTCCTGATCAGAAGCTTTTACTTTGCCAGCGTTGTTCCAGTCGACAACGGGTGGCTATATTTGATATTGGTCAAATGCCACGCCCTGTCGGTACGGGTCGGTGGGGAAGAGATAAGTTGAGGATAGGAATAGCTGGAGCACTCTTATATTATTACGGGCCGTACTGGGTCCATCTCTTTGAAGAACTGAGAATAGAGGTAATTACAACGCAGAAGACCGACAAGAAGACGATTGACAGAGGCATCGGAGTCTCTGTTTCAGAGATCTGCGTTCCGATCAAGATATACAACAGTCACGTCCTCAGATTGGTCGATCAGGGCGTTGGTTATGTATTTGTGCCCAGAATGGTTTAAGTTGAGAAGGGCAAGTACTTCTGCCCTAAGTTCATGGGACTACCCACATGATTGAACATGGAATCCCGTCCGTCAGGTCGAAGTTGCTCACACTGGACATTCAAAGCAGTACTGAAGATATCTCTTCACCAAGATTGATTCATCCAATTGCCGGTAAACTTGGAGTCTCCAGTTTGACGAGAATAGAGGCTTTTGTCGATCTTATTAGAAACTCTAAGCGCAAACGCATTGCCGCAAACAAGTGAAGATTTCTGTGGAGATTCTTGCTGGAGTAGATGTCGGTTCGGTGAGTACCAACATAGTGGCGCTTTCCGAAAGCGGAGATATAGTTTTCAAGTATTACGTCAGAACCAACGGTCAACCTATGGACGCCGTTAGGTTTGGTTTCTCAAGGCTGAGGGAAGAACACAACGATCTCACCGTCCTTGGCATTGGAACCACCGGCAGTGGCAGGCAGCTAGCAGCCGTCCTCCTTGGGGCAGATATTGTTAAGAACGAGATTACCGCTCACGGAGTGGCCGCATTAAGAGAAGTCAAAGAAGTGACGACGATCTTTGAGATAGGAGGCCAGGATTCGAAAATAATACCGATAAGAGAAGGTATGGTAACCGACTTTGCCATGAACACTGTATGTGCGGCAGGAACCGGTTCCTTCCTTGATCATCAGTCAGAAAGGCTCGGAGTCCCCATAGAGAGGTTTGGCGATCTCGCCCTTCAGGCTACGACAGAAGTTAGGATAGCAGGGCGATGCACAGTATTTGCAGAGTCCGATATGATAGCGAAACAACAGTACGGTTTCTCTAAGTCCGACATTATATGGGGTTTGTGCAAAGCACTTGTCAGGAACTACACAAACAATCTCGGAAGAGGAAAGAAGCTCGAACCACCTTTCGTCTTTCAAGGGGGAATTGCAGCCAACAAGGGAATAAAGAAGGCATTTGAAGAGGCAGTCGGACATGAAGTAATTGTGCCGAGTAACTACGAAGTCATGGGAGCCATTGGCGGCGTGATTCTTGCGCGCGAGGAGATCGAGAGAAAGCCTGAAGAGACGTCCTTCAAGGGCTTCGACTACTTGAATCTCGACTTCCGCCCTTCAAGTTTCACCTGCAACGGTTGTTCGAACAGCCGCGAAGTAATCAACGCGAAAGCCGACGGAAAAATAGTAGCAGTTTGGGGCGACCGGTGCGGCAAATGGCAAGAGCAGCTGAGAAGAAAGAAAAGAGCCTCTACCACTTGAGAGGCTCCTTGTCGTTCCTTCTGAAATCTTCATAAATGAGCTATTCAGTTGAATTAGATCTCTCAATTATCTGTGCCGATCACAATTCTCGCAAAATGCTTTCCAATTGATTTTGCAGAAGAGACAGGCCCTAGTTTATGACCTTATCGCCGCTGCCATGTTCAGACCCAGTTCAACACACTTGTCGAGATCCTCTTGCGTTGGACAGCTTTTTGCTTCTATCACGGGTCCCACTTGATCGCACTTTGATCTCGAAGCGAACTGCTGAAGCTCTTTCAGGGCTCCACCGCTCCAGGTATAGGAACCGAAAACACCTATCTTGTGATTCTTCATCATCCTGTTTTCTATCGCACTTACTAACTGCTTCATCGGCGGGAACAGCTCCATGTTGTAAGTGCAACTTCCCATTACCAGCCCTCTGAACCTCCAGATATCTCTGATAATGAAAGATATGTGCGTCGTCGATATGTTGTGAACCCTGACTTTCTCGACTCCCCCCTCGACAAGACCCGAGGCCACCGCCTCCATCATTTTCTGGGTGTTCCCGTACATTGAACCGTACACCAGAACGACCCCTTCCTCTGTCTCCTGTCTGCTCCAGCGATCGTAAAGATCGAGAATCCTTGAAGGGTTCTTTCTCCAAACCGGCCCGTGAGTAGCGCAGATGATCTTTATATCTACACGCGATAGTCTCTCAAACGCCTTTTGAACCATAGAGCTGTATCTGCCGACAATGTTTGAAAAGTATCTGAGAACTTCATCCTCAAAGAAATCTACATCAACTTCGTCGTCGAAAATCCCTCCGTTAAGTGTGCCGAAACCTCCAAAGGCATCTCCTGAAAACAGCACGCCCGTGGTCTTTTCAAGTGTCATCATTGTTTCTGGCCAGTGAACCATTGGTGTCATGTAGAACCGCAGAGTTTTTGAACCAATTTCTAGCTCCTCACCATCCTTGACTGCGATCAAATTATCTGTGACATCATAGAATGCATGGAGCATTTCTATCGTCTTTTCATTTCCGATCACCTTTAGGTCAGGAAAGGCCTCTCTCAAAACCTTAATCGAACCGGAGTGATCTGGCTCCATATGATTGACGACAAGATAATCGACTTTCTTCCCCTCAGGTAGCAGAGACTTGATCTTATCGAGAAAAGCAGAGAAGAATGCACCCTTCACTGTATCTATAAGGACGACCTTATCATCTATCAAGATATATGAGTTGTAGGACACTCCTCTTGGAAGCGGCCATAGCGCCTCGAAAAGATGAGTCTCAAAGTCATTCACTCCTATCCAGTGTATCCCTTCAGCAATTCTTACAGTATCACTCACTCAAAAAGCCTCCCTTCAGATTCATTATATCAACACGGTTTTATCATGTTTTCTCGAAAAACAGATTATACGCCCTTTCTCAAGAAGCTCTCAAATAACGCTTTCCGGTGAAGTAAAGAAGCAATACTCCACTGAAGGATAGCACGACATTAGTTGTGACAAAGTACGCTGTAGAGACCAACTCTATTCCAAGGGAATGCCTCATAAGTTCTGCCACATACTTTACAGGAAGAAACGCGGACACTATTCTCAGATAATCGGGCAAAAAGGAGAGAGGGAAATATATGCCAGCCAGAAAGACCATTATAACCATAAGAATACTTGCAGCAGTTTCTGCCGTCTCCGGATTTCTGAAAATAAGCGTCAGAAAGAGTCCAAGTGCCATCATCCCCAAAGTGGAGGAGATTATTGAGATAAGGAATAGCAACCAATCTGTCTGGAAGGTAGTCCTGAACAGCAACCTGCTCACAATCATGATTAGGAGTATCGATACAAGGCTAACCAGGAATCTAGTCAGAGTGCTTCCAAGAATGAAAGTCATGGGTTTGAGCGGAGTGATCTTGAATCTATCTAGAACTCCCCTCTTTCTGTACCTTCCGAAGACGCTTATCACTGAAAACATCCCGGCCGAAAGGAGAGAGATCGCTACGACGCCAGACATCGTATAATCGGCATCGGTTGCGCGAACTCTTCCAGCTGTCTCGGGGATGTTCTCAACAACAATCAGAGACTTCACATTGTTGATTTTCTTCTCAATGGCCGCCGAGATACTTGCCCTGGCCATTTCTATTGTACTCAGCTGACCAACATCACCCTCACGGTACAGATAGGAGATTTTCTCACCATCGAATGTAACTCCAAGCAAGATATCTCCGCTTTTTATCTTTTCTTCCAGGCTCGTCTCATCGTCAAAGAGGCTTAGACTCCAAGCCCCCGTGTCCTCAATTACCGGAGAAATATCGTAACTTCCGGTCTGATAAAGGCCTACGGAAGGTTTTTGATAATCACTTGAGCCGCCGAAAAAGAAACCGAAGAGCAGCAGGAATATCATCGGGAAGAACAACGTGAAAAAGACTTCGAGCTTGTTTCTGAACGCTTCCTTTGCAAAGGCGATGAAGACAGCTTTCAACTTGTTTCTACTCATAGCCCATCACCTTCTTGAAATTCGCGGCAAAAACGAGCAGTGAGAATGTAGTCCAGATTAGAGGTACCACTATCAGCCAGCCCACCGAAAGCGGCGCGAATTGGTAACCCATTACCCTTCTACTGAGCTCGACAAGATAGGTGGTCGGTAATGCATAGACCAACCAACGGATCCCCCATGGGAGATCAAATACGGGGAAGTAAAGGCCCCCGAGAAACATCATTATCTGGTACAGAGTCTGCCCGAGAACGGAAACTGTTGAGAGCTTTTTCGAGAAGGAAGCTATCATTAGACCAAAAGATATCGTAACAATCATTGAAAAGAGCAGAGTCAGGATAAACCTGATATCGAAGATTGAACCGCCCACCCTGTAGACAAAAGTGGCCACAAGGTACAGAAGCACCAGCGAGATAAGCATAGTTATTATCAATTTGACGAAGTGGCCAGCAAAGTATTCAAGAGATCTCAAAGGCGTAGTGTAGAGTTTCTTATTCACCCCGGACTCTCTGTACTGAATTAGACCAATGGGGCTGTTCAAAAGTGCTACCGAAAGAATCATCATCAAAGCAACCCCCGGAAAGATGTACTCTTTGTAGTCAAAGGGCTCTTTTTCAATTGCGGAGATAACCCTTGTCTCCGTCACAATGTCTAGGAAATCTCCTCCGCCCCGCCGTTCGATCTCGAGATTCACTTCGTTTATTACTTCCTCCATAATGCTCGAAGCGATCGAGGACGATTCCTTGCCGCTGATATAGTGAACTCGAAGGGGCACCTCGCCCATCTTCAGCGCCAACGCGCTTGTCATCTTTGAGTTGGTTCCGGCGGGAATAACGAGCACGATATCCTGCCTTCCCTCCCTAAGATCATCTAGAGCATCGTCGATTGACTCGTACTCCTTCTTGACAAACGGACCGCTCTCCGAGGAGATCCCTTCAATGACTTCGTCGATAATCTCTCCAAATCCCGCAAGATTCTCCTCCCTNNGTCAGTATGAAGTATAGAATCAGGGGAAAGATGAAACTCCAGAACATCACCTGGAACTCTCTGATTTCGCTCTTGAAAAGCCCTGACGTGAAATTCCACAATCTGCTCATAAAATCCACCTCAGTCCCTCAGTTTTCTGCCGGTAAGGGTGATAAAGACGTCCTCCAGATTGGGCTTTCGAATCGTAACATCGTCCAGGAGAAGGCCAAATCTCTTCGATCTCTCGAAAAGCCGACCTAGAATTCTCTCTACATCCCTCGTTGTCACCGAATAATCGCGATTCTCAACATGTTGAAGGCCTTCCATATCCAGAAATTCCCTAGGTACGGGATCCTCTCCCTGAACACTAAAAGTGACGATATTTTCCGCATCGATAGAGTCAATGAGCTCATCCAAAGTCCCTCTAGCGATTATCTTTCCGTAATCCATTATGATTATTCTATCGGCCAGTCGTTCTGCCTCTTCCATGTAGTGAGTCGTAAGGATTACCGTCTTTTCCTTCTTCTTAAGGGCCAATATCGTCTCCCACAACATTCTCCTTGCCTGAGGGTCCAGTCCGGTGGTGGGCTCATCCAGAAACACTACTCTTGGATCATTTACAAGAGCCACTGCAACTGCCAACCTCTGAAGCTGACCTCCCGAGAGATTCTTTGTGTAGGTTTTCGCTTTATCTTCCAGCGAGACCTCTTTGATCAGATCTCTTGATGGAATACTCTTCCGGTAAAGACCTCTGAAAAGGTCAAGAGTCTCTTTGACAGAGAGATATTCAAAAAAACTCGACGACTGGAGCTGAACACCGATCTCCTCCTTCACCCTTTCGCTGGAAGGAGGCAACTTCTCTTCAAAATACTCAATCGTTCCTCCGTCTGGCTTCCTCAGCCCCTCAAGCATCTCCACAGTTGTGGTCTTGCCGGCGCCGTTGGGACCTAGAATGGCAAGTACTTCTCCCTCTCTGAGATCGAATTCTATTCCGTCAACTGCCTTCGTGTCGCCATAATATTTCCGGAGATTCATCACTTCAATTACGGTTTTCGACACTTCTTTCACCACCCTATCGAAACGTCAGTCTTTTCCAATACTATAGATTCTACCAGCTGAAACAGGCGTCAGCTCTATCTCAGTCCTGCTCGTCTATAGCCTTCAACATAGCCTTAGCGGCCCTCAGAGGCCCGTCCATCTCGAATCCCGGTATTCCTAACCTCGTCCTGACCTCGCCAACCGTTACCCCCGCTTCTATCATGGCTTTTAAATAACGATCGGCTATTACCTCATGTTTATCTCGCCTTTGAATTGCTCCAAAAGGATTCGCGAAGTAACTGTAAGTCAGACCCTTCTCGGATGTAGTCCCTTTGGCCATCCTCGCACCGCTCGAAAAGACCTCCGCCGCTTCGGAAGGATCACTGAAAATGCGAAGGTCGTCCTCAGTGTTCTCGTCGAAGTTGTTTGCATAGAGGAAATAATCAATCTTTGTCGGCTTAATGATCTCCGTATAGTTGGAATAGGGGACAATCACCCTGGCATTAATCTCGTTAGGGTTCATGAATATGCTTCGATCCATCGTTGAATAGGCATACCCAGGCTGAAGATCATCAAGACGTACAAAGGCTCCCGTTTCAGTACCGTATGCGACCACGGAACCGGATGAAGTTATGTCGAGAGATCCCATGTCATCGATCAAGATGTTTACCTCGGATACTTCCGAAGAAAGCCTGTTCAAAGCGTCGAGGGTTTCGGACTTACCGGCTCCGCTGTCACCAATCAGCATTACATTGGCCTTTTTTCCGTTTCTCAGTTTTATGTGAGCCAGAGCTCCATGAATCGGAAGCCTGCCTTCATCGATCACAAGCAAGTTGTGAATTGTGAGTATCATTTTTTTCATGTAGCCGAAATAGTCTATCGTGGGATCGTCTCCGACTACTCCCACATAAGTGCCATCGTCTTCTCTGTAAATAACTCCGTTGAAGTCCCCTCTCTCTTCGAAGAAAGAGTTGTCAAATCCCAAAACGTATATGCCATCGGGCTTCTTGTGCTTGACGATATCGAAACTCGCGAGCTCGAATAGATTCCCCAGACCGGCAGCCAGAGCCAGGTACTCTTTGTTTACCACCACGAAGACAAGTTTGGAGCCTACGTGAATGGGAAACAAGAACCAGTCTTTTCTCGAAGAGATATCCAGTCTTCTCAGAACGGGCTTGTCATAGACCTTAAACAATCCCTGTCTTTTGTTTGACCTGGTATAGAAGATTACCGGCGGCTCGAAGACTATACTCCAGACGCATGCCATGTCGTACAGAAAGTCGGCTCCGTCCACCCTAACTCTCTCATCTACTTCAGGGCGATCAACAATGAATCCCACCTGAGCACCACCTGGTTCCTGTCTCAAAATCTTTAGTCTGACATCGGAAACATTTATCAGTATCTGCCTGTACAGGCTGAGTACCAAACCCTTCAGGTCTGTGTTGGTTCTTACAAGAACCATCTGCTTGAAAATTCTATCGAAACGATTCGGGGTGTACTCATCTCTCTTGACTATGAATCTGTGCTTGTTTCTCCACAGAGAAAACAAGCTCTCGACAAACCTTACAAGAAGTTCTTTCTTGTTGCTCATCTTTGGGAAGGAATAATACGGTGAACCGTCAATCTTCTCAATCGGATCGATCGTAAGTGCAAGAAGAAGCTCTATAATCCCCTCGATATCGTACTTTATGGAGGTATCTACTGTATCTGTATTCTTCAGAAACGGCTCGAACAATGAAAGAAGCGAGTTCTTCTTTTCTTCGGAATCTCTTATGAGTTCTGCAAGTATCTCTCTAAAAGTATCGCTGTTGAGTATCTGCGAAGAAGCGTTATAAGCAACTTCCCCATTGATCAAAATGCTCCTCATCTCTCTTAGCCTCCTAAATCTGCCGTTAGTATATTATACTTGCAGGCCAGTTAAATTCATTATGGCTCATTAAGTGGCGGCAAGCTAAGCCGCCATTCCTGAAGAAGGTCTTTCGAACTCTCTTTTGTTGATAGTTCAAAATCGTCTGTGAAGGAAAAAACGTGCCTTCTTCGTCTTTAGTTGCCCATAATCTCTTCCAGACTCCCTTGATCGCCTGTAGGAGGATTGTTGTCAAGAACAACTTGGACGAAAGGGTGCTAGAATTCTGATGAAGCGGCCATGAGCCGCGAGAAAAAGAGGTGTCCAGTATGGCGGACAAGAAGAAAGAAGTCAAGAAACAAGCAAAAAAAGAAGGCAAGAAAGAGACACCAAAGAAGTAGCTTCGCTTAATCCTTCTCCGGGAGCCGGGTCGATGTTGCCCGTCTCCCGTTTTTTTACTACACCGAAATCGATAACTGAAATTCGGCTTTCGTTGTAGAATTCTTATGGGCACAATCTTCGGTCCTCGTCCGAGGAGGTGAGGTGATGGTAAGGAATTTGCTTCTTGTTCTTATAGTGATTTCATCGCTAATTGCTTTTGGGCAAAACGATATTCTTTCGATGCTGCGTGAAACTGAAGAGCTTAGTTATTTGTCAAGAAAAGTCGAGTCCTCAGGGCTTGACGTTCTCCTATCAGGCCCAGGACCTTTCACTCTGTTTGCACCCATTAACGGAGCTTTTGCTAAGCTTCCCCCTGCAACTGGCGAGAAGCTTTCAGCTGATGCCTCTTACTCACAGAGAGTTCTTCTATATCATATTGTTAGCGGCAAAATGACATCTCAAGTTATCGTTCAGAAACCCGAGATCGACACGCTTCTCGGTCAGTCACTTGCGATCGATTCTAGAGGCGGCGTAAGAGTTGACGGTTCAACAATAGTGGTCAAGGACATCCAGGCATCGAACGGCATAATTCATGTGATAGATTCTGTGATATTCCCCCGTGAAGAGCCCGACATCGCCCAGGTAATGAGGAATACAGGAATACTGGACATGGCAGTGTCTGCTTTTGAAGAGACGGCCGTTGTGGATGCTTTGCAAGGTGAGGGTCCGATAACCATCTTCGTGCCGAGCGATGTTGCCTTCGCCAGAATTCCATGTGAAACAATG
This sequence comes from Mesotoga sp. UBA5825, assembly GCF_002432955.1. NCBI lineage: Bacteria > Thermotogati > Thermotogota > Thermotogae > Kosmotogales > Kosmotogaceae > Mesotoga > Mesotoga sp. UBA5825. The sequence goes on from NZ_DJHG01000117.1 coordinate 11,555, forward strand.
GAAGCTCTAATGAGTGACCCGGAATGGCTAAGTGAGGTGCTTCTTTATCACATATCAAAAGGTCTCTTCACAACTGGTGATTTGATCCTTGAAAACGAAGTGAGATCGCTACAAGGGGAGATAATTGAGGTGAAAGTAACTGAATCCGGGTTGGGCATTCAAGACACCCTGATAATCGTGGGCGACATAGAAGCAAGAAACGGAATCATACATATAATCGATCATGTGATGTTCCCCCAGAGTTCTCGGAGAACCCTGCCATCAATCAAGGAGGCTCTTGAAGAAAAGGGATTCGATCTCATGCGGACACTTCTCGAAAATCTGGATCTCGATGATCAATCAAACGAGGAACATCGGATCACCGTCTTTGCTGTACCAAATGAGGCACTCATCAATCTTAAAGAGGATCTTAAGCTGGGTTCCAGCTACCGAGAATCCCTGGGGAAACTGCTAGCCTATCACATCATTCCAAACGAATATCTGCACTCTGAACTGAGGATCGCTCAGACAATATTTGCGGCAAATGGAAAGCCCTTGAACATAAGGATAAGTGATCAGTCCACCGTAAACGGAATCCCGATAATCGAAAGAGATATTCTGTGCAGAGACGGAGTAATCCATGTAATCGAATCTCCCTTGATAATCGAACACTAGTCTAGTTAACAGCTCTCTTTCGGATAATCATCTTTCCGAGGGATACCAGTCCCCTCGATGAGACCACGCTTCCAAAAGCGAGCGTTCCTAGCTTTCCTCCGGCTCCTCCGAAATGATTCGCGCTATATATGAACATTATCCCCATAATCAGCGCACTGAAGAGAACTGCCTTTTCGCTCCTTAACTTCTCTCTGGATGACATACCGACAAAGGAGGCAGCCATCACAACGGCCGCCAGTTCTGCCGCGTTTTCGGCTCCAAATGCAGGCAGTAGCAACCCTCCAAGTAGACTCACCAGGCTGGATGCAACGACGGGACCGTTTTTCAGTCTTATGGACAACACATACGTCAGTACTGCTGAAGCCAGGCTGAAGAGCATTATACTTATCCCGAAGTGACGAAATTCGAGCAGTACGTCAATTAGTTCACATCTAGAGCTTGTAGAAACTATTATCCAGCTGCTGAACGCTATTGCCCCAAGCTTTCCCCCATAACCCTCAAAGACGTCCCTGGCGATGGAGTATAGTGTTCCTGCGATCACCCCTGCCAAAACTATGTGTCCTAAGTCGTGAAGAACATCGGGAGAGACCATTCCAACGAAAGCCCCGCAATAGATTTCAACAGCGTGGTCCTTAACTAGCGCAGCACCTACAAGACCAACGAGCGCTGCGGCCACTATCGCTCCAAGCCCAAGATAAATGCTTACAAAATACGCCGTCAATGTGCCTGCGCTAACCCAAACCACCGAGGTCACGTATCCCATAAGGCTTACGTCAGATGAACGTTTGGGGGGCAACTCTCTGAAAGCCTCCCATACGAATCCGACAACGATTATCGAAAGAAATGGCACCATGATAATCTCGAAATCCAGCGATGAAACTGCTGTTTGAACAAACAGAAGAAGGGTCATAAATACAAGTGATGCAAAACCTAGCCATCTCATCTCAAGCTCCGAATAATTCGCAAGAACTCCCAGAACCACTGTTCTTAAGCGAAATCAACTCCCCAACGGCAAGTCAAGAGTCAAAGGATCATCAAACACAAGTCTTTGATCTTCAATGAGAAATCCGATAGTTATTCGACCATAATAACGTGAGTAAATTAGACTGCATGCATTTGTTTGGATGTATAGACTTTTATTGCTTTGAAATTACTAAAAGGTTGACATTTTTTCAAAGTCCTCCTTGCACAGAATTCAGTAGTATAATCATTATATCGTACCATCATTCACAAGCCTCCCAGATACCTGATTGAATTCAGCGACCCTCTAACTGGAGCTTTGTTTTTGCTGAGTTCTTGTAGATATGCGAAATGCAGACGGAGTTGGGTTTCTTCGAGGCAGAAGGGACTGGTATACTTGGAAAGACACTTCAAATTCTTGATATTCATTTCTTCTGTTGTGGTTGTCGTGATTCTCTCGGCCTTTTCATTCACGGCAATGTGGGAGGACCCACCTATCGTTCCCGGAAATGGCGTAACCGAGATAAAAATGCTGAGCGAGTGGTTGCCATCGATTGGAGGAACCATGCTGGA
>NZ_DJHG01000117.1:13749-58773 GCF_002432955.1 Mesotoga sp. UBA5825
GGCGGAACACATCCGAACGAACCGGGGGGAACTCTCGCGGCCGTAGTCTTCGTCGAGAATGTGTCTGCGATCTCGGGCACTATATACGTAATACCACGTTCCAACCATAGCGCCTTCACCCACAACGATGCAATGGAGGGAGCTCCTCAGTTCTTTTCTATAGAATTGCCGGACGGTACTGAGAGAGTATTCAGATTTGGCTCTCGAAGGACTAATCCTATCTCTCAATGGCCTGATCCTACTATTTACCTGCACCCGACAGGCGCTACGCTTGGAGGAGGAGAAGTATCGAACTTGAACAGGACCTTCCCCGGACGAGAAGACGGTTATTCTACCGAAAAGGTGGCAGCCGCGATCATGAATCTTGTGCTTGAAGAGGGAATAGATCTGGTTTGCGATCTACATGAGTCTTCGCCAGAGTACCCTGTAAACAATGCAATCGTCTTTCACCAGGATTCCGCAGAACTGGCAATTATGACTCAGATGATGCTTGAGATGGAAGGCATCGACATCAGACTTGAAGAGTCTCCAATCAATCTCAGAGGGCTTACTCACAGAGAGATCGGGGATAATTCAGATGCTCAAGTCGTTCTTCTAGAAGTATCAAATCCTTCGCAGGGAAGACTGCGGGGAAAGACAACGGAAGATCTCGTGACAAAAGGGATCGACAAGTTCTACTTGCAAGCTTCCAAAGACGGGAAATTGTTCGCTCCATATGACGAAACAGGTTATCCTCTTGATCTCAGAGTAGCGAGACATGTTGCAACAATCAGAGTTCTAGTCGATTCCTGGAACATGATGTTTCCCGAGAGGATGATCCTTCTTTCGGACATTCCGCCCTATGAGGGGCTGGTTGATGGTCTGGGGACTTATCTTAATCCAGTTTCATGAGAAACACACATTTCTAGATTGGAGGGGAAAGAATGAAAAAAGTAGTATTGCTCGTTACACTTATCGTCTTTGCGTTCACGGCCTCGTTTGCTACCGTGACTGCTCCGACTGTTGCCTCAAGCAATGGAATGGTGGCAGCGGTTGACAAATATGCAGCTGAAGTAGGCGCAAAGATTCTCGAGATGGGAGGCAACGCTGTTGATGCTGCGATTGCAGTAAGTTTTGCTCTTGGCGTTGTCGAACCCTACGCATCCGGCTTGGGCGGAGAAGGCTATGCAGTGATCACAATGGCCGATGGAAGCAAATTCGCTATCGACTTCAGGAGTGCAGCTCCGATGGCAGCTTCTTACGAAGCTCTTTCCGAGCTCGGACTTACGATAAGCAAAGCCAATTACACTCCAAAGGGAGCCTGTGTTCCCGGAGTCCTTGCCGGAATAAAGGAAGCCTGGCTGTTGGGAGCAACACTTCCTCTGGCAGATCTCATTCAGCCAGCAATAGACCTTGCAAGAAATGGTTTCATAGTCGATGAAACATTTGCCCAGACAACTTCAGACAAATACGAACTTGTTCTCGAAAACGGCTTCGATTTCTTGAACGAGGGCTTTGTCTGGGAAGTTGGATCTACATTCACGAATCCTCAGCTGGCAGAGACTCTTGAAAGGATAAAAGAGGAAGGAATCGATACATTCTACTCGGGAAGTCTCGCAGATGAGATCGAAGAGTTCATGATTGAGAATGGCGGTTTTATGAGAAAATCGGATCTCGAGATGTACAGGGCTATCGTTAGAGAGCCGCTTCACGGGACTTACAGGGGATACGATTTTTATGTTCCGCACCCACCGGTTTCAGGCCCTCAGTTTATTGCCGTTCTCAATACTCTTGAGAACTACAATCTTCCCGCAATGAGCTGGGACGATCCTCTGGCAGTTCACATTATTCAGCAGGCGCTGGTTCTTGGAGACGTCGACAGAAGAGCTTACATAAGCGATCCGGAGTTCTATGATCTCCCATATGAAGCCTTCATGAGCAAAGAATATGCTAAAACAAGATTCATGGCGATCGATCTGTCACAGGCCTTCGATCCAGCTTCCTACTATGACTACCAGGGAGACGCCTACCCATTTGCAGATGGATCAACTTATGAAGAGGTTCTTCTGGGTGCCTTGGAGTCGGTAGCCGCTAATGAAAGCGGAGTGGAAGAATCGCCATCGACAACCCATTTCTCTATTGTTGACAAGGACGGAAACGCAGTAGCCTGGACTCAGACGATTTCGAGCTTCTTCGGAACCAGCTTTTACTTCAAAGGATTCTTTTTCAACAATGAAATGGCCAACTTCGCTTCCTCATACAGAGAAGGAGACGTCATCAACCTTACCGGGGGAATGAGACCCAGAACGACAATCTGCCCGACAATAATTCAGAAGGATGGAAAGGTTCGCTGGGTAATCGGCACACCGGGCGCCGGAAGAATTATTCCAACGATGGTTCAGCTGGCAGTTGACCTTATAGACTTCAACATGCCTGTGGACCAAGCAATAAGAACGCCCAAGTTCGTTGGATACGCAACTTACAATGATCTTAGAATTGAAGAAGGCTATCCACAGACTACACTTGACTTCCTCGAAAAGGTTCTTGGACATCAACTGAATGTATATTCATACCCCGATCTCTTCTTTGGCGGCCCGAATCTTGTTTCTGTTGAAGAAAACGGTTTGATGATAGGAGCCGGCTCCATAAGAAGAGGCGGATCTGCTTCCGCACCGGAATTTTGAGAAATAGAAAGGATGATGTGATTTGAAAAGGCTATTGATTACGGCACTACTGATTGTCTCTTTTGCACTCTTAGGATTTGCTGCAGAGGGAACCGAAGAGCAGTTAATTCTTGAAGAACCCGTTGCAGTTACTTCGGCCGGGCAATCTCCCGGTGCGCTTCAGTTCACAGTGGTTGCAAAGATGATCAAGCTGGAATACACTTTTGAAAAGCTTCTTAGCGTAGAGACCGTGGACATCTCTCAGTTCAAGACCCTCGTGCTGGTCGTTGGAGCCAGCGGAAAAGGCCTTGGGGCTGCCAACATAGATATCGAGGCAGAGATCCGGAGAGTGAAATCACTCGCCGAAGCGGCTGAAGAAAGCGGTGTGAAAGTAGTTATCTGCAATCTGGAAGGCGAATCGAGAAGGGGTCCGTCTTCCGACAGAATAGTCACCGAACTCGCACCTTTTGCAGATGCATACTTTGTAAAATCAGACGCCGATCTAGACGGTTTCTTCACATCGTTCAGCGAAGAGGCCGGAGTTCCCCTGGCAACTTTTGAGAAGACAATTGACCTGAAAGACGTACTGGCCGAATACTTCGGCAAATAGCAATATGAATGGAAGGGGCGCGTTCTTGCGCCCCTTATTTCTTTGGAGGAAAACTAATGAGAATAAAAGCAATTCTGATTGTGGCTCTATTTCTAACTTCTGCACTCTTCGGGAGTTTTTTCAGACCGGATGTGCGTCCCGGATACGGTGTCACCGACATCGGCTGGTTATCTGACTATTTCTCTCCGCTGCGAAACACGAATATGGATACTCCCGTGTATTTCATGGACAGCGGCATCGAAGGACCGACCTTTCTTCTAATGGGAGGAACCCATGCTAGAGAGATTTCGGGCACAACCGCAGCGATAGTCTTCATAGAGAATGTTACAGTTACGAAAGGCAGGGTAATCGTACTTCCCTTTTCAAATATCAGCGCGGCTTCAATAGCTGACGAGACGGGAAAGGTACCTCATTTTATACCTATTGAAAGCAGGTCCGGCAAAAGGTTCTTGGTGTATGGCGACAGAAGAACCGATCCGCTTGATCAGGGCATTCCTGATCCTGAGATCTTCAAACATGCTCAGTCTGATTTCACTCTCGACGATGGGGCGGAATCCAGGAATTTGAACAGGCAGTATCCGGGAGTTGCAGACGGAAATCCTACTCAGCAGCTTGCCTACGCAATAATCCAGCTCGTGAAAACCGAGAACGTCGATTTCAATCTTGACATGCATGAGAGTGGAACGCCTGACAGCTATATCGACAGCAAAGGAAATGAGCGGTCCGGCAGCAGTCTGGCTTACACACTGGTTTGTCATCCCGATGCTCTAGAAATCGGAGCAGTAGCGATTATGGAAATAGAAGCCTTCTATGGCGTTTCAATGAAGCTTGAAGAATCAAACAGGGCCTTCAGAGGCCTAAGTCACCTTGAAATCCGTGACGCAACTGGTTCGCTTTCATTCCTTTCGGAGACACCTAATCCCGGACAGGATTCATGGAGAGATAGATACGACGTTATCAACGATCCCGACTATCCTTTGAGCCACAGGGCAGGTTTACAGCTTCAGATAATAAGATCTCTTTTTGGTGCTTACGAAATGATGATAGGTGAAACGATTGAAGTCGAAAATCTTCCGTCTTATGAAGAAGTCATGCAAAACGGGATATTCTCTTACTTGAACTGAATTTCCGGGGGTGAATGTCATCTATACGCCTGAAGTCTGGTATTTTTTAGTAATGCTGATAACGTTTGTGGGTCTGGCTGTTATTAAGATCCCTATTTCCGTTTCATTGATGTTCTCCGCGCTGGCGGGCTCGATCGCCTTCGGGGAGTTCTTTCCTCTCAGGCATCTCGTCGAAGGTGGTTTTGGTTACATAGACACCATACTTGTGATTGGCTCTGCTATGATTTTTATGGAGTCAATCAAAGTGTCGGGCCTTCTAAATACAATTGCAGGAAACATGACGATCGCCCTTCACAAGAAACCAACCTTTCTTCTCGTATTGCTCACTTTTTTCATAATGATTGCCGGCATGATAACCGGGTCGTCAACGGCTACAGTTCTTACTACCGGTGCGATTGCCTTCCCGGTGCTGAAGAGTCTCGGATTGAGCAAGCGAAGAGCTGGTTCAATAATCGCAATGAGCGGAATCTATGGCATGATTGCACCTCCGATAAACTTGCCCGCAATGATCATCGGTCAGGGCGTCGACATGCCTTATATCGGATTCACCACCCCTCTTCTCCTTATGACCTTCCCCCTGGCAATTGTTACCTCGCTCATTATCGGAGCCCGCCAGGTAAAGCCGGTCGATCTTGAGGAATTCAGGAAAACTAGAGAGAGGGAACCAATCAAGGGCTTTGCAGTCTACTTGCCGCTGATTCTTATGGTAATACTTATGGTTCTGGAAAACGTTAGTTGGGGATTCTCTCTCGGTCTACCTCTAATTTTCATGCTCTCCGCGATTGTAGCGACCATAACGGGAGCAAAGGGCAATCTCCTTAAGATTTCGATATCGGCGATACAGAACTCTCTTGGTATTCTTTCGATACTAATAGGTGTGGGAATGTTTATTCAGATCATGACTCTGAACGGCGTCCGCGGTCTCATTGTGGGCTTCCTGAATGGCCTTCCGCAAGGAGCTCTGTTGGCAGGAATCGCTCTTGGCATTCCGGCATTTGGTGCTGTTTCTTCTTATGGCTCTGCCTCAGTGCTTGGAGTTCCCTTCTTGCTTGCCTTTCTCGGCAACAATGATATCGTCGTCTGTTCGGCTCTCTCTCTGCTCGCCGGCCTTGGAGATATGGTGCCGCCAACCGCCCTTGCCGGCATATTCGCCGCTCATGTGGTCGGAGAGAAGAACTATTTCAAGATCTGGCTGAGCTCGATGCCGGCCTTTTTCATTACGATGATATTCGCTACCATTACTATAATCTACTCAAACGCGGTAGGAAGATTCGCAAACAGCTGGTACTTCTATCCAGTTTTCATAGCTGGTTTTGTAATCGTTGCGATTGCGCTTCTTCTAGTAGATAAGAGAAAGGAGATGCCAGTGTCGTGACATTCATATATATTGCAATTGCAGTGTATCTTGCTTCTGTTTTAATATATTCGGCTTACAAGACTGCCAAGAAATGGGAGTGGGTCATGAGCGCCATGATACTCATCCCGCTAATCTTAAGAATCTTTCTTATTAAGTAGAACTTCCTTACCCGGAGAGTTTTTCCAGAGTATAATTTCTCTAGCTAAACTCTTCGGGAGGGGTAGTAGTTGCAGATTAAACGAGACAGTCAATTCTACAGATTCGCTGCGTACGGTTTTCTGAAGAACCTTCGTTTCTTTGATCCATTCTTGATACTGTTCTTCAGAGAGATGGGCCTTTCCTTTCTTCAGATAGGGACTCTCATTTCCGTGAGAGAGGTAGCCACGAATTTCCTTGAGCTGCCAACTGGAATAATCGCCGACTTGTACGGGAGAAGGCTATCCATGGTGCTGTCGATGGTGTCCTATCTTTCATCTTTCATGGTCTTCTACTTCTTTCCCAGTTTTTATGTCTATATGATAGCCATGATAGCTTTCGCATTCGGGGAGGCTTTCCGTACCGGAACCCACAAAGCAATGATACTGGAATACTTGAGAATCAATGAGATGACAGACATGAAGGTTCATTACTACGGAGCGACTCGAGCGGCATCACAGTTGGGATCGGCAATCAATGCTTTAATAGCCGCCTTTCTGGTATTTTACTCGGGAAGCTACAAGATAGTATTCCTCGCTTCGGTCCTGCCTTATGCCGCCAACCTCATTAACCTGATGCTCTATCCCAAGGAACTTGACGGCGAGTTGAGGTCCGGAGAAAAAAGAGAAACGATAAAAGCCTTCCTGGGTATTTTTAGGAATGGAGACGCTCTCAAAGGGGTACTGAATTCCTCTCTTTACGATGCGTTTTTTAAAGTTGTAAAGGAATATCTTCAGCCGATACTTGAAGCCCTGGCTCTCGGACTACCAATAATGATAGCCTTCAGCGCAGAACAGAGGACGTCCGTAATCGTAGGCGTAGTTTACTTCGTTATCTACATTGCCACTAGCTATGCATCCAAAAACGCTGGAAAACTAAGCGGCAAGTTTGGAACTGAAGCGAGAGCGCTAAATTACACCTACATTTTCGGTGCAGTTCTAATCATATTTAGCGGTATTTTTCAGATCTTCGCTCTGCAAGTCTTGGCCGTTCTCATCTTCTTCTTTTTGTTCATCCTTGAGAACTTCAGACGCCCCATCAACATTAGCTATATCAGCGATAACATAGATCATAAAACGATGGCTTCAGGTCTCTCGGTAGAATCACAGTTGAAGACTCTGCTGATGGCGATATTCGCTCCCTTGATTGGCTTCATGGCCGACAAACTGGGAGTGGGGTCGGCAATTACGATAGCCGGAGCAGCTATGCTCTGTCTCTTCGCTTTCGTTAAACTTAACCCTCCCAAAAACGTCAAAGATGTTGAAAGCGAAAAAGCTTAACCGCTAGTAAGTCTATTGGGGGTGATTAGTCTTGAGAAAGGTCTTCATATCAATGATTTTATTCTTCCTTTTGGTAACCACAATGGTTTTCACATCAGAGACCGAGAGGGTCGCGGGAGATATTGAGAGGATTATTGTCACTCAGGTTTCTTACGGCGAAAAGAACGGTGAATGGACACAAGTGAAGAGAGAGACGAAGCGAATCGAGGTATTCTCTCAGCAAGGATGGCCGGTTATTACCGCACTTCATACAAATGGAAAGGAATACAGCAGAGTCGAATATACCTACGATACCGCCGGCCTGGTTCTGGAGAGTCGATATTACAGGAACGCAAGTGCAAACTTCACTTCCAAAACACAGTTCAGCTATGACTCTTCTGGCAGGGTCATTGAAGAGAAGACCTATGACTACTGGCCTCCGCTTCTGGGACCAGACAGACTGGTCGAGAGAGTCGAGATCACTTATGAACGAGAAGGTCGGGAGATACACAGAGTGAGGACAAATCAACTCGGCGCGGTTCTTTCAAAGACCAACCGCATTCTTGACGAAGACGGTAGAGTTCTGGAAGAATCGGTTTTTGATGGAAAAAACAAGCTTACTTCGAGGACAATTTACGAATATGACGACTCTCGTCTTTCGAAGATCTTTTCAATAAACAACCTGCTTCCTCTGAACGAAGAAACGATAATCAGCGATGTGGATTTCATTTTCGATAGAAAAATCAACACTTTCTCAGGCGGATCAGTCGTTCAGAGTCTAAGAAGAGTATCGGACGGGTACTTTGAAATTGTCGAAAAGCGTGAAATGGAAGAAGAGGTGGAAGGGACCGTCTGGGTATCACTCCCTGTGGAGCCCTTCTATGCCTCTCTAGAATACTCGGGCTCCCTCAAGACAACCATTTCAAGAAATGCTGAGGGAGAGGTTGTTCTTCTTGAGGCCTTCTGCGGAGAAGAAACAGTGGTGATCGCTGAATACAGTTATGATTCAACCGGCTTGATTACCTCCAGAGAATACATTGCGGGAGAACTCCACCTCAGGATCGAATACACTTTCGATTCTAGAGGAAACTGGATTGAAGAACGGCTGTATAAAGAGAAAAACAATGAGTTCAGTCTCTTGTCAGCAATTGAGAGGATAATCGAATACTATTGAAACGAGCTGCCTGCATCAAAGGTCCCGAAACTCCTCATTAAGCCTTTCCACGTTACTGGAGTCAAGAGCTGCATAAACAGGCAGATCGAATAAGAAGTTAATCTGCCTCAAGGAATCTCGATTTGATTTTCTTCAAGATTGAACTGAGCATCTCTTTGCGAAAATAATTCCGGAATTCAGTCGCTCTTTGTCGGCACTCCTTCGCGGGTGATAGAATCTTACTAGTGGGAGGATATATATGAGAATCACGCTTTTCATCGGGCCTTCGGCCTCCGGAAAAACGGAAAGAATGCTTCAAGAGCTAGAGGCAGCGCACAGGGAAGACCCGTTTTCCTATTTTTTTGTCGGTCCTTCCGGAGATCATGTCAGATATGTCAGAGAAAGCTTTATTTCAAGAGTTGGAACGATTCCCGCTTCCAGATTTCTTGCGATGGATCAGTTTGCCGTCGAGCTTTTCAGCGCACTTAATCCGGCATCGATCCATGTGGGAAACCATCTGATAAGAATGGAAATTGGGGATATTCTCGATCAAATCGGAAGAGAGGAACTCGCCGATTCGCCGGTATTCGTCGATTATCTGCTTGAAATGGTGCACGACGTAAAGGAAAACGGTGGTTTTGGAGAGATGTTCTCTGAAGACGATGAGGTGTCGGCGATTCTCGAGTCAATCTATGTCGAGCTTCAGAACAGATTATCAAAGAAGGGAATTTTCGATACTTTCGATGCTTACACTCAAATCGATGACTGCGAAAGGGATCTCAGATGCGGGGAGTTCGGCAGGTACTTATTCCTCGACGGGTTCCACGACTTCAGTCACGCCCTTAAGCATTTCTTCAAGGCCGTAATTCCAGCTTATGACGAGGTCTTCATCACCGTTCCCCAAGAGCCCGGAAAGGAGTTCCTGTTCTCGAATATCGATTCGATTCTGGAAACGGTAGATGAAATGGGCGAGAATCTACCCGAACTGGAGGTCAGAAGGATTTTTTTCGAAAAGACTCCTCCTTCCAGTGAATTCGAGAGTTTCAAAGACTCTCTTTTCTCATCCGCAAGCGGAAAGCAAGCCTGCGCATCGGTCGATATAGTCGTTTACCCCGATATCTTTGCGGAGATTGAGGGAATATCGAGGTTTGTGAAATCCTTGCTCATATCGGGGCACGAACCGGGCGACATTTCAGTTGTCGCTTCGGACTTCTTCGCTTACAGAAAACTGCTCTCGGGAAAGCTCCGCGAGTATGGGGTTCCCTGCAGAATTGAAGGTGATGAGCAGCTTTACTCCTCTCTCTCGATCAGAAGGTTGATTCTTCCTCTAGAGACTGCTGTTCTGGGTTTCCCGCCTGAGAAGATCATCGCAATGGGCGACTCCGGTTATGGAGGAGAAATAGATTCGAAATTTCTTGAGTACGTATCTTCAATGTCTAGAATAATATACGAGAGGGCAGGTCTCAGGCTGTCGCTCCAAAAGAGAAGACTCTCGTGGCAAGAACACCTTGGAAGGCTTGTTCATCACATTGAAGCGAGGCGCGAGGCCATAATCTCACTGGCCGAGGATGAGCTTGAACTGAGCGCTGCGGAAGAGCTTGCCGGAATCGTTGAACGTATTGAAGGCGATCTTCTGCCCGCAATTGAGAAGATTTTCAGCGTTCTTGAACCTTTCAGAAGCTTGAGAAAGAGGTCGGTGGGAAGTTATCGTGAAATGTTGATTGGCTGGGAGAAGGAACTCTCACTGACAGATACTTTTGATGAGTATCAGAATGACTTGCAGGAGCAGGAATTCGCGGCAGTTAGAAGGCTCTTCGATCACACTCTTACAGATCTGGAGAAACTCCTCAAGTTCATGGGCAAGGAGTTGATCTCTCCGCAAGAGTACTACAGGTATCTAATGGTTGTGCTCAGGCATGACAAATTCCCTCTTTCGAGGAGCAAAGCAAACAGAGTCGAAGTGCAATCGCTTATAAATTCGCGCTTTTCGAAGAAGAAGATCAAGCTGTTTGCCGGCTTCGTGGACGGTGCATATCCCCATGTCAGTTTGAATCCATTGTACAGTTTCACCCAATTTGGGGAGATCAAGCCCAGGGATCTTCTTCTGGATGAGGAGATGCACCAGAGACTGAATCTCCACATATCAGTAAGTTCGGCACTTGAGTCTGTAAGGTTTACTCTTCCCGAGTCAACGGTTGACGGTGAACCAATTCTTCCATCTCCTTACCTGAAGAGCGTTTTGGAGAGTTCGGGGTGTGAAATCCTCCGGGAAGGGAGAAGGGCCGGCAGAAGATTCGGATATATTCCGGAACTGGGATCATCGATGAGTGAATCAGAGCTGAAGATTGCGGCAGCAAGACTGTTCAGAAGCGAAGCATGGAACGATCTTAAGGAATTCGGGCCACTGAAACCGCTCGATTCAGTCCTTACCCAGTTTGGAAGGGAGTTGAGCTGGTCTGTCGAAAATGCAGGAGACCTAGGCAGGATCGTCGGCAAGGTCTTCTCATTCTCGCGTCTGAAGTCCTACGACGATTGCCCATTTTCATTCTTTCTTTCCTACGTTGTAGGTCTCGATGTCTCTTTGGAAAGGATTTTTGAGCTAACAGCCCTCGATGAGGGAAACATTTTCCATTCCGTTCTTAGAGATTTCTTTTCCGGAAAGACCAAGGACTGGCAGAGCTCTCTTTCCGAGAATATCTCCAGACACCTGATGCACGATAGCGAGGTAGTCTTTAGGTTTGAATTCGAAAGGCTTAAAGAGATTCTCAGGGACTACATTACTGAAAGAGAATCCAAGAAACCGAACTTCATGCAGGGGGATTTCGTTCCTTTCGCTTTCGAGAAAGCCTTCGGAATTGGAGATACGAAACCGGTAGAACTGCAGTCTGATTTCTTCTTGAGAGGCAAAATCGATCGACTTGATCTCGATGAATCGAGCCGCGCAATGTATCTCATAGACTACAAAAGAGGCGACAGCGGTGACGAAAAGCAGCTTCTCCTGTATTCTATCGTTGCAGACAAACTCTTTAAAGAGAAAGGATACTATGTTGCAGGGGGGGTTTTCAAGACACTGATAGGAAGAGTAGTTAACAAATCTGCCTTTAGAACGATTTCTTCAGACGAAGAGAAGTCCTGGGAGTTTGCGAACAAGAGAAAAACAGAAAGAATCGTTAGGGAGTCTGAGCTTTTTGAATGGCTCCGGAAGATAACCGAAGGAATCTATTCGGGGAGATTTCCACCCTCGTTCATCCGTTCTTCAAACCAGTGCTACAACTGCAAATTCGCAGCTGTCAAGAGAGCGATCACCTGGAGGGAAGGTGGATCAGATAGTGAATAGCGACATGTTTGTCACCGCTTCTGCCGGTACGGGGAAGACATATACACTGGTTAAGGAGTATGTCGGAGTATTTGAAAGAGCATTCAGGCTTGGCGAGCAGCTTGATGTCCACAACGTGGTTGCAATTACCTTCACGAATAAGGCTGCAAGAGAAATGAAGGACCGTGTAATAAGCGAATTTGATCTCAGGATCTCTCACGGTGAACCGGGGAAGTGGAAGTTCTTGAGAAGCAAGCTCTCATACGCCTGGATCTCCACCATTCACTCTTTCTGCGAAAGGATACTGAGGGAGTGCGCCCTCTTCGCGGGCATAGATCCGGGATTTCAGATTATCAACGGAATGAGGAGATCTTCACTTGAGGAAAAGGTTGTCAGGACTTACTTCGAAGAGAACCTGGAATCTATTGAGCCGCTCATTCGGCTGATGGGACTCGATAAGGCGTTTAGATTGATGAAAGATGCATTGTCGAGGGAGAGGCACTCATTCTATCTTAACCCCTCTCCCGTTGAGTGTTCAGGCAGAGATCTGGGCTCGGATGCCGAAATAATCATCGACGGTTCGAAGGCATTCGCGGAATCTTACAGGGCAGTTCTGTCTGATTACGAAATGAGAACTACGGGTTCCGGCCTCCTGGACTTCGATCAACTCCTGACCAGAACGAGAGATCTTCTGCTGAAAATGCCTGATGTGCAGCAGAAGTACAGCAATCGGTTTAGATACATCTTTGTTGACGAATTTCAGGATACAGATGAGCTTCAAAACGAGATAATCAGACTACTTAAGGCCGATGGCAAGAACAATGTCTTCTTCGTAGGAGATGCAAAGCAATCCATATACCGTTTCAGGGGAGCAGACGTCTCGGTCTTCAACAAGACAATGGATACCTTCAAGAGAAGCGGAGCAGCTGTCAAGAATCTCCGGATCAATAGACGCTCACATCCCGACCTTGTCTCATTCCAGAACAGATTTTTCAAGAGAGTGATGCAAGAGAACACTGAAGGTCAATTCTTTCGTTCAGTTTATGGGGAAGACGTCGAATCGATCCCTTACGAAATTGACACTAACTCCTCAAGAGTGAGAATAATTGGCAGTGAGACCTCAGACGACTCAAAGGGAGTGGCAAAGACTATAAGGGCGCTTCTCGAAGAGGAAATTGTTTTCAGAAACAAGTCAGGAGGATGCCTAAAGCGTCAAGTAACTCCTGGAGATATTGCTATACTCCTGAGAACATTTTCCAGAGTTACGAGTTACGAAGCAGCTCTCGAAGAAATGAATATTCCCTTCTATACCGTCGGCAGCAGAAACTTCTACGAAAGGCCGGAGGTCACCGGTCCCCTATCCTGGCTTGATCTCCTCGTCGATCCCTTGAATGATAACAATCTCGCGTCATTCTTGCTATCACCGGCCTTTGGAGCTACACTTGATGAAATGCTCTCTCTGAGGGTTAGACAAGGCATGAGTCGTGCTCCGCTGTATTTCGTTCTGCAGGAAAGCAACGATGGAATATTCGTTCAGTTGAAGGAGCTGCTCGATAAATTTGGGAAGCTCAAACATGTGCTCTCCCCGAGCGATATTCTCCAGAGATTTGTTGATGAAACAGAGTATCTGGCGAAACTGGCAACACTTAAGTCCGGCGAGAGAATGATTGCCAACGTGAAGAAGCTGATTGAGCTGGCCCAGGACCTTGATAGAATGGGTAGTTCCCTCCGCGAGCTTTCCTCAAACATAAGGGCGTTTGTTGATTCAAGTGATGAATCTGAAGCCACTCTCGAGACAGAAGAGTCGGATAGCGTCAAGATACTTACTGTTCACAAGTCGAAGGGATTGGAGTTTCCTATTGTCGTAATTGGCGACATGTACTGGAAAAAAAGAAACTCCAGTAAGCGGCTCTTCTTTGATGAGAAGGGATTTCTCATTACGAAGAGTAAGCCTGACAAAGATGAAGAGGGCCGAATTGGACGACTGGCGAGACAGGAAGAGGAAAAGGAACTGGAAGAAGAGAAGCGGACACTTTATGTTGCCTTATCGAGGGCACGTGAAATGCTTATTCTTAGTTTAAACGGAAAAGGAGACTCTTCACGCCCATGGTCAATCTTGCTTTCAGGATCTCTGCTAGAGCCGGAAAGCGGCGAGATAAACAGTTTCTTGAAGGAAATAGCCGAACCGTTCTCTCCAGGGGAATTTGCTTCCCTTGAGGACAGATCCTCCAGAACTGAATTCTCTTTGCCGGAAATCGCTTCGGTAATGCCGGTTGCCGATTCTTCTTACGTCAAATACCTATCGCCGACCTTNNAAATACCTCTCGGCGACCTTCATAACTTCTGACTACGAGGCCGAGTTCGAAACTGCATTAGATGCCGGAAGTCCGGACCTCGTGAAGCGAAAGGCAAATATCGGGTTACTGGCCCACAGCATCCTGGAACCGCTGGGGATGAAAAGTGTTCAAGGACTTCCCCTAACTCTGAAATCGATCATCGACGGAGGAAGACCGGTCTCTGTTGACAGGGTTAGCTTCAGCGACGATGATCTGATTGAAGTGAAGAGAGTTCTCTCAGGACTGGTCCAACATCAAATCATCAAGGAAATTGAAGATTCTGAAAGAGTGTTAAGCGAATTCCACTTTCAACATGGGTTCGGGAAGTATGTTTTGATCGGAATTGTTGATAAACTATACTTGAAGGACGGAAAGTGGAGGATTGTAGATTTCAAATACGCGAACTGGAGTCCCGGATTCATCGAAAAGTACCGATTCCAGATGCGGTTCTACCTCTACATTCTCAGAGATCTCTTGTCCCCCGTTGAAGCTAAACTGCTCTTTCTTAAAGACGGAAAGGCAGAGAAGATTGTACTTGAAGATCAAGTAAGCTTTGAGACGGAACTTCTTCAAATGATCTCAAAAGCCGGAGGCGATACGAATGAACCTTAAACCAACACGTCGCTCTTTTATGATCAGGTACTTCATCTATCCTTACTATTTCTTTCTAGGAATCATATTCTATCTGAACTTTGACCTGTCGGGCATAGACGGAAACAATCGCCTTTTTCTTATAGCAATCTGGATAGCCTTGACAGTAGTTCCAGGAATTCTACTGGCTTTCTCCCGAAGGAGATTCGGCTGGTTCTTCTGGCCGGCGCTCTTGAATGCTGCCGGCTGGTTGATAAGGTACGTTTTCCCCGAGAAGACCTACAATGATCTCAAACCGTTGTTCGACAACGGGCCGGTACTTCTTTTCACGGTAGCGGGGCTGCTCGGTGTCGTGTTCGTGGAGATCTACAGGAAATCTTTCAAGTACGAGTTCAGCGATGCCGGAGTGGAGATTACCCACGGAATGTTCAGCGCAAACTCTCATATGATTGTCGCCAGACACATTACAAACGTCATGCTAAAGAGAAACTTCTTCGAACTCATAATGGGAGTTGGTCACGTGATTCCTGTAACCTCGTCTGGAATGGGTTCGGGAGATAGAGGGGTAATGGGAGGCTTTACGACCGATGCAGGAACTCAGAACCTTCGTGGGGGAGCCTTTGTGGGAAGCGTCAGCACTGAGAAAGAGTTTGTTGCAAACCCAGCAAACTGCATATATGGCATATCGAAACCGAAAGATGTGATGGAAAAATTAAAGGAAATGGTTTTATAAAGAAAGATTAATGGCGTGCCCGGGGCGATTTGAACGCCCGGCCTCCAGATCCGCAGTCTAGCGCTCTATCCAGCTGAGCTACGGGCACCCATAAACAATACAATGGCGGAGAGAGAGGGATTCNNCCCTCGGAGGGTATAAACCCTCACGTGCTTAGCAGGCACGCGCCTTCGGCCTCTCGGCCATCTCTCCACCCTACAGAGTTCATTCTATCACGGTGAGGTTGCGGTGTCAATGCAACGTAAGTCTTGAAAACCTCTTCAAAGGACACTGGTTAAGCGTTTCCCAACTCTCCTATCTCATTTCTTTGAGTTTGAATTACTGAAATGAGCGGTTCTCTTTTTCCACCTGAGGATCATTTGCTTGAAGGGATCGGGCCAGCTTCGGTTCAGAAAAAAGCTGGCAAGAATGTAGTCGCATCTTTCGATGTAAAGGCACAATCATAGCAGGGGTTTTATCCAATGAGCTTTTTCGCCTGATGAGTCAGTGATGTCTCTATTCGGCAGCGACCGGTTATCATTAAGGAAGGCTGTTTTCGGGACCGAGGATGAAGTGATTGCTATTGATCAATGTTCAATGCAATAATCGCCTTGAGCTAACAATGATGAAGGAGTGTGAACGAATTGACGATAAGAGAAGTTGAACCAAGAGATGTTGCTGGTCTCAAGGATATCATCATCGATATCGGATGGTTCAAGAACAAGGGTTTTGAAGAGGAAACATACTTGAAGAGCATTGAAAAGATGGTTCAGTGGAGTGTGGAGAAAGACGATCACCTCATTCTCGTTGCAGAAGAGAAAGAGGAGTTGACAGGATACGCCAGCGTGCATTTTATGCCTTATCTGTTCATGGGTGGCGCCGAAGGTTATGTTGGAGAGTTGTTTGTGAAAACACCCTGGCGGGGAAAGGGCATCGGAGGAGAGCTCCTGAGAGGCGCGGTAAATGAATCCAAAAAGAGAGGCTGCTGCAGGATAAGGCTGATAAACATAAGGTCGAGAGAGTCTTATCGCCGAGGATTCTACTCAAAGCAGGGATGGCAAGAAAGAACCGATGCGGCCGACTTCATGCTCAGATTGAACGAATCGGAATGAACTGCGCAAACAGGTTGCCGCTCTAGAGTCGAATCGCTTAGGCTTTCAATAACTCTGGATCTCATTTGGTTTTCTAGAGCTTACGGTCATCTTCCCACCGTAGAGCGCTCATGTGAGGTTTACCGTGATAGCCTGCGGCGTATTTTCACTTTCTGGCTTTTTGAAGGCACTACAACATCTTTCGTGTTATGGGATGGTATTGACTTCACAGACGCTCAATTTGCCTAGCCGGAAAAGGGTCTATAATCTATCTGGAAGGCAAAGAGGTGATTCTTCTGGAGTATCTTGAGAAACTGTTGATCAGAATTGGGCTTGTCTGTATAACGGTCGCGCTTGTTCTATTTCTGCTGCGAAGAGTCGGTCTGAATTTTGGAAGACTTCCTGGAGATATTCACATAAACCTAAGTAATTTCGAATTGTGGCTCCCGATCACTTCCGGACTAATAGTGAGTGTTATAATTACGGGAGCCCTTTGGCTCTGGAGAGTAATTAGAAGGTTTCTTTAACCGACGGAGGAAGAATGGATACTGTCTATTTACGGGTGAATTCCGAGAACCCCGATGAAGCAATTCTGAAGAAGGCTGCAGAACTAATCAGGAAAGGCGAACTTGTCGTTTTTCCTACGGAGACTGTTTATGGATTGGGCGCGAATACCTTTGATGAGACGGCCATCATGAAGATTTTTGAGGCAAAAGGCAGGCCCCAGGACAATCCACTGATAGTTCACATTTCTACCATGGAAATGTTGAAACAAATCGTATCACAAGATGTCGAAAGTTTTTCGGCTCTAATGGATCTTGTCTGGCCAGGGCCGGTGACGCTGATCTTCGAGAAAAGCAAGGAAATACCTGACTCCGTTACTGCGGGGCTGAAGAGTGTGGCCGTCAGATTTCCTTCCCACCGGGTGGCCCAAGAACTGATACGACTCTCGGGTGTTCCTATCGCAGCGCCCAGTGCAAACCTCTCAGGCAGACCAAGCCCCACAATGGAAGAACACGTGATCGAAGACATGGACGAAAGAGCAAGCTGCACAATCCTTTCGGGTTCGACGGTTTTCGGACTGGAATCTACGATTATTGATCTCTCAAGAGGAAGACCCTCCCTATTGAGACCGGGCCCTGTCGACCCGGATCAACTGAAGGGAGTCCTTCCAGATCTTCTTGTTCCGGACTTTGTTTCGGGCAGAAAAGAGTATCTTGGTGATCCAATGTCGCCGGGTTTGAAATACAGACATTATTCTCCAGACATTCCATTGATACTCGTCGAAGGAGAGACCGGAATGGTTGTCGCAAAGGTGGGAATAGTGGCTGGAAGAAAGAAGTCTCTCGTTCTTTGTTCTGAAGAAATGAAGGACTATTATCCCGTTCAGGTCAAGAAGGTCGTTCTCGGTTCGAGAGATAACCTCCTTGAGGTTGCCTCGAACCTCTTCAAAGAACTGAGAAATAAAGAGAACATGGAATACTCTCAGATCATTGCCGAGCCTTTCCCTGAAACAGGTGTGGGACTTGCAATCATGAACAGGCTGAGGAAGGCGGCTTGGAAAATTGAAAGGGCTTAGAATTCGGACTCGGGGAGAGTGGCTAGTTTGAAAAAAAGACTCAAGAATCTTTCGGGAGAGATATTCGTCCTACTGGGAACGGTTATCGTTGCACTGGCTTTCTACCTCGTCTTTACCTGGGGCGACAGGGCCGTGACGATGATCGAAATAACCGTGGTCGAGAAAGTCGACAATTCCGAAGCCGGAAAATCCGATTATAGAGTGACGGCAGATACTGGAGAGGAATTCGTGATCCAAAACGCCGAAAGCCAGGGATTCTATGCTGCTTCAAAGGTCTTCAAGATGCTTGAAGTCGGAAGGACCTATCAGGCGCTTGTAACTGGAAGAAGAATACCCATTCTTGGCATGAAGAGAAATATCATAGAGGCGATACCCTCTCCATGATCTACTCGAAAGTGAATCCATCTTCCAGCGAATCGACACAAGCCCTCGTAACCGAACGATCGTAAAGGGTACCTGCTCCGGAAGTGATCTCTTCTATTGCCACCTCTGTTCCAAGTGCCGGCCTGTAGGGTCTGTGCGACGATATTGCTTTGACGACATCTGCCACAGCGATCATTGTTGCCGGCAGGAGTATCTCCTCTCCCTTTAGCCCGTTAGGGTATCCAGAACCGTTTAGCCTCTCATGGTGTTGTATCGCGTAGTCGGCGCGATCGGAAAATCAAACTCAATTTCCTTTAGAACTTCATAGCCAAGCCTAGAGTGCTCCTTGATCATTTCAAACTCTATATGATTAAGTCTCCCAGGCTTGCTTAGAATCTCGGAGGGGATCCAGAGTTTCCCGATATCGTGGAGAAGACCGCATGTCCTTATGTTCTCGCAAAGTCTATCCTTAAGTCCCATTCTCCTGGAAATCGAGACTGCAAGAAGCCCCACTTTTCTCTGATGCTCCGAAGTGTACGGATCTCTTATCTCCACAATTCTGGGAAGCGCATTAATTGTGATTGTTAAGGTAGCCTCGAGTTTTTTCTTACTCTCCTCGGCCTCTCTTCTCGCTACCGTAAGATCTGTAACGTCTGAGATGAAGCCTTCGACGAACACTTCGCCCCCACTTTCGCCGGCAACTACCTTTCCCCTTTCAAGAACGTACTTGAGCTGACCCGACCTGGTCACTATCCTGTACTCCATCTCGTAGTGATCGCCTGCTGTAAAAGACTCCTGGATTTGTTCCCACACCATTTCCCTATCCTCGGTGTATATCAAATCCGAGTAAGGCAGTTCCTTGTTTCCAATAATCTCCTCTGGCCGGTAACCAGTGAGCTCCATGATCCCTCTGCTGACTACTTCCATGGTCCACTCTCTGTCGTTTTTGCATCTGAAAGCGATTCCGGGAAGATTAGAAACCAATCTGCCAAGCTCTGGTTTGCTCTCTTCCAGCTTCGTGCAAACCTTTACCGAATCGCTGACATCATCATAAACGACTGCAATAACGCCTTCGTTCGGTCTGTAAACCGCCATGTCTCTCAAGATATCGGTTCTCGAATCCGAGTGGCGATTCGGACTAATGTGACGGGGAACACCTGTGATATTGACTTCCCTTATCAAATCTATGATTCAGAAATCAGCGGCGCCAGGAATAGCCCTCGAACTCCTCTGCGACAAGCTCATCTCTTGAAAGACGTTCTTTTCTGAGGGCGGCGGGATTCGCATTGAGGATGGTACAGCTCCCGCCTTTCGATACACTGCAGAGCAGAATGACGTTTCTTGCCAGAGAAAAGAGATCAATGTAGCTGGCAGTGTCGATACTGGAACTGCAGTCATAACATGACCGGGAGTCTTCCTTGAAATCCTGTCTGGAATTCGAATCGCCCATTTTCGTCTCCAAATTAGTAGATGCTAGATCAAATCGTTCTTAGAGTGTCTACAAAATCACCGGCGGAACTCTATTTGATCAGAGGTCTGATTGCATCGCGCTTCTTAAAGAGTCTACAGACCCTTTGAATCCGGTCATAGCGCCCGAGCAGAGCATCGAATCGACTATGGCTTCTGCGCACGCCCAGACGGCTGCCCTGAATATTTCACTCTGCGTGTTCCCTTCGTTCATTAGGCTC
Source organism: Mesotoga sp. UBA5825 (assembly GCF_002432955.1). Lineage (NCBI taxonomy): Bacteria > Thermotogati > Thermotogota > Thermotogae > Kosmotogales > Kosmotogaceae > Mesotoga > Mesotoga sp. UBA5825. The sequence continues at coordinate 33,766 of NZ_DJHG01000117.1, forward strand.
TGCTCGGACAGACTGTACTCTCTGGATGTAGTGAAAGCAAGTGAAATGTCTCCACTTCCGTGGTGCCCTGGAGCTCCCAGTAGCCCAATAGCAAGATTCATGTGGCGCGTTACTCTCTTCAACTGATGTGGCATCAAAGGCAGATCTGTTCCCAGGATCATGATGAGCGATCCTTTCTCACGATCGGGATCCTGTAGCTTGGGACGCAATTCCAGAGAAGGAATTCTAAGGTCGGACGATCTTCCGAAATTTGAAAGAACGAAAACCCCCAAGGTGTATTTCCTGCCTCCGAACTCGACGATTCTTGAAGACGAACCGATCCCGCCCTTATAACCAAAGCAAACCATCCCGGTCCCCGCGCCACAGCTGCCGAGCTGGAAATTCTTTTTCGCGTCCCCGACCGCATCGGTAACCATCTCTTCTTTTATCGCAAGAGCTCGAATTTCATTTAGAAAGCCATCGTTGCACTCCATGACGACTACGTTTAGCGACGACAATTCAGGATTACTCTGGAGGGCGAGCCTTACCGCACCTTGATGTACGGCTCCAATTGAAAGTGTGTTGGTCAGAAAGATATCGCTTTCGATCGTCCCGAGTTCTTCTATCTGAATAAGACCCATCGACTTTCCATAACCGTTGAAGACGCTGGAAGCTGCCGGGACGGGCCGTTCATATACGTAAGGAATCCTTATGACGCTTATTCCCGTTCGAAGACATCTCGGTGAATCCTCAGTCAAAGTGTAATGCCCGACTCGTATTCCCTCAAGATCGGTGATCTTGTTCAAAGGCCCCGTTTCGTAACCGTCTCCTGGGTAAGCGAGCTCTCTATATCTCATCTCTTCACCTATCTTTCGATAATTGATATTGGATCTTGTTTCGAAATCAAGAATCTTGCCGTGATTACTCCGGCCAACATAACAATAACGGTCATTACAGAGATTCTGAAAAGCGTCTCAGGAACTACGATCGAGGAAATGTAAAGTCCCCGAAGAAAGACCGATGTAAAAATCTGCCAGCAGATCGTAGTCAGAAGATATCCAATTGCTGCGCCCAGGAAAAGCACTAATGACAGTTCTCCGAAAAAGAGAAGACCAATCTCATCTCTACTCTGTCCCAAAATGTTCCTGATTGATATCTCGCTCCGTCTCGCCAAGGTCACCCTTGTAACAGTAACCAGGCCGATTATTATGACGACGATTAACTGAAGATAGATGATTATCGACGAAATCAACTCCATGAACTGCGTCTCGGCACGGATCTTCAACTCGAAAGTCTTCCTGTCGACCAATTCCACCTGACCGGCCTCGGAGGCGAAACTTCTTATTTCACCTGCAAGATTACGGTCGTCGTATAATACCAGGAGACCGGCAGATTCTATTCTGTCTTGCACTAAGACACCAGCGAGACTTTCTAGATTCGGCAGAACCTCCATCGAAGAGTAATCCAACCCCCTGACAGAACCATTGACAATTAAGTCGAAAAGACTCCTGCTAACATACAGCGTACCGGCCGCCGGATCTTCGTCGAATATTGAGAGAAGTCTCGAATGCTCAGAAGATACAACAGGAATGAAGAGTTTCGAGGTGCCAAACATAAGCTTTACATCCAGCTCGAGAAGATCGGCAGGAAGAACAGCCGTCGATTTCGATGAGATTTCTTCAGGAAGCCTGATCTCCTCCAATGCCGAGGTCTGAATATAAGAACATTGATCGAACAACCAGCCGCTGTCTCGAACAGTATCCGTCAATGAAGATAGAAGCAAACCAAAAACGGTCACTAGCACGGCAAACGCGGTGATGTTAACAAAAAGAGATCTGTAACCATCGCTTCTCAGAGGAAATTGGAGCCAGGGCAAACCGACATTCCTGAATCTGTTCTTGAGCAGACCGACTCTTTCTTCAGAACTCTTCAGAAGACCGACGAGATCTCTTCTCAGATGTCTTCCTATAAGTATCTGAGATAGAACAATCGTAGTGAACGGTATAAATAACGTGCAAATAGATGAGACGGCGCTGTCGCCTATATAAAGTCCATTGGGCGTGAAAAAGCGATCTTCGAATAGTGAAAGAACGGCTCCACCTGCAAGGAGGCCAAGGATCCAGCCAGCAATTCCCTGATAAAGCGACTCCAGAAAGAGTCTTACCTTCAAACTCGCGGGAGAATGACCTATGGCAGTAAGGATAGCATACTCCTTCCTTCTTTCACGAATGCTTACCGAATTAAGCATTGTAAGAGCTATTATGAAGACCAGAGAGACAAAGAGATTTGTCAAGAAGACTCCCAAATAGTAGCTTGCGTACTGCCTTTCAAGGGTCTCCCGGGAAGAAACAGGTCCTTCGATCGAAACTGAAAGCTCTTCTCCGATGATCCTTGATCTCAGCTCGTTTTCAACTGCCATTAGGAAACCATCCTCAGCGAATACAAGGAAGCCAAATGATCCCCTGCCCCTCGAAATCCCCGACGGCCCCAGTCCAAACACCGATGGTCCTTCCAGAGATGCGACCACTGTATATAGACCTACGCTCGACATTTCGGAGATCTCCTCATAGACATTTTTCAGATCTACTCCTGAGGCTCTTAGAAATGAATCGGAGACAATAATTTCATTTGTCCCTGGGGAAAATACCGTCCCTTCTGAGATGTAGGCATTGCTCTCCCGCAACATTCGAGATATCTCCGTCTGCTTGATTCCATAAACAGGGAAATTGGCTCTTGCACTTCCGAAAAGGTTGTAGCCGAGATAGGCGATATCTACCGGGATAACATCTGAAAGACCAAATACGTCTTCGAAAATCTCGGTAAGACTATTGTCAATCGATTCATCTCTTCCACTTTCAGAGAGATACTGTACCGTAATCCAGCTCTCATTGATCTTTGCTATCCTGCTTCTCGTCTCTCCGAAGGAAAGAAAGATTGAGCTAATTACAAGGCTCATTGATACACCAAGAGCGACAACGAATATGAAGACCAGTATTCTGCCCGGTCTTCTTCTGAGATATAGCCACATGTATTTAAGCATTCACACCAACCTCATAGACCTGGCCATTCTCCACTTTGAGTTTTCTTCTGAAATTACCTATAATCTCAGACGAATGAGAAACAAGTATCAGAGTCGCACCAGACTTCGAGCAATAAGACTTCAAGAGCTCTATTACCCTGCTACCATTTTCGTTATCCAGGGAAGCGGTCGGTTCATCGGCGAAAACAACCTTCGGACCGGCTATCAATGCTCTTGCCACTGCTACCCTCTGACTCTGCCCAAGCGAGAGCTCATACGGGAATCGCTTGAGAAGTTGGTTCAATCCAAGCGCAGTAGTGATTTCTTCGAGCCTCTTTCTTGCTCCTCGCTTTTCTTTCAGGGGGAGCAGAATATTCTCCCTGACAGTCAGATGGTTTATCAAGAAGTGTTCTTGAAACACAAAGCCGAACTCTTTGCGCCGAAGTTCGGCTTTTGCGGAAGGAGTAAGAGCCGTAAGCTCCTTGCCTTCGTATTTGACTTCTCCGCGACTTGGCTCCTTTAGTGTGCTCATAATGAAGAGAAGCGATGACTTCCCAGAACCCGAAGGGCCGAATATCCCAACTTCTTCTCCCTTCTCTATCTTGAGGTCAGTCGATTTGAGCGCCGCCAGAGCCTGCTTCTTCGTCTCATATATTAATGCGACTTCTTTCAATTCGAACATCCTACTTCCTCCCTTTGAGAAGACCTACTCTGATTATCCCACAAACACTTCGCAGTGGAAAACCTGGCGAATCAGGCTTTTTTAAATTGACGAGACCAAATCGGGCTCAATCATAATTGTGACCACTCAAGAATTCAGTTACAAGAATTCAGTTAAGAGACTTCCCCTTGAGAGATAATAATATGATATATACTCTTCTATACGGAGGTGAACCGTGAAGATAATGATAGATATTGATGACATCCTATCGAACTTCAATCTTGCATTCCTGAAGATCGCGAATGAAATGTTTGAAGAAGTGCCAATGGATGTTGAGGTCAAGGTATGGGACTTTTGGAAAAGCGTGCCCAATCTCACTCTCGATATGGAAGAAAGGGTGTGGGAGAGAATTAGAAATACTCCGAACTTCTACGAGTTTCTTCCTCCATATGCAAGTCCAAAGGAACTGAAGCGGCTGGGTAGTCTTGTCGCCCAGGGCTGCCACGAATTCTACTTCATAACTTCGCGTTTTCCTACAAAAGGAAGAAGTGTTCAGCTGCAGTCTCAGAGATGGATTCAGAAGAAAATCGGCGAACCGGTATCGGTAATTGTAAGCTCCAGAAAGGGTGAGCTTTGCAAGGTTCTTGGCATCGATTATGCAGTAGACGATGCACCTCATCACGTAGAGAATCTGCTCGATCACGGAATCAATACATACATAATGGATTGGCCTTACAACAGACACATCGATCACAGACTCAGGGTGAAGAACCTGGGAGAGTTTCTGGACAGTGTTTTGATCTAGTAGAAAACCGGAGGTGAGAGGTTTGAAAAAGATACTTCTTGCTCTTCTTCTTTCAGTCTTCTTAACTGGAAGCATCTTTACAGCAACAACATGGGAAGATCAAGTCATTTACTTCATCATGATCGACCGTTTTTCAAACGGAGATCTATCCAATGACGACATGGGATATGGAGAAGCCGGTACCGACAACTCGCGATACAACGGCGGAGATCTCGCCGGGATAATCGAGAGGCTAGACTACATAAAGGGATTGGGCGCAACGGCAATTTGGATAACCCCACCGGTGGCCAATCAATGGTGGAATCCATGGGTGAATTACGGTGGTTATCATGGATACTGGGCCAGAGATTTCAGGATGATTGATGAGCATTTCGGTGACGTTGCACTCTACAAGAGACTCGTTGAAGCCGCCCACGATAAGGGCTTGCTGGTAATACAGGATATCGTTCCCAATCATGTGGGTGACTATTTTCGTTTCGTAGATGGACAGTTCGAACTCAACTCCGAAAGCGTCCCGACCTCTTCTCCCGAACAGCACCCCTTCTCACTAAACGATTTCAATAATCATAAGGATGAGAGTATTTATCACTGGACTCCCGATATCTATGACTTCAATGACCCTTATCAGAAGCTGAACTACCAGATGTCCGGTCTGGACGATCTCAACACGGAAAATCCTGTGGTAATCTCAGCACTTAAGGATTCTTTCACTTTCTGGATCGAAGAGGCCGATATTGATGGATTGAGGATCGATACAGTAATCTACGTTCCTCTAGAATTCTGGGACGAGTTTCTGAATGGTGAAGAAGGTATCTACGAAGCTGCCGTGAAGAACGGCAAACCTGAATTCATAACATTTGGCGAGGCCTGGGTTAGAAGCGACCCCTTCGACGATGCTGGGGAAATGGTTATAAAAGAGTTTTTCGAAGCAGGAATGAATTCCATGCTGGATTTTCCGCTGAACATTGAACTGAGAAGTGTATTCAAAGAAGGGAAACCAACAGCGAATATCGGATACAGACTTGAGGCGCGGCAGAGCCACTTCGATCAAACCAGGCTATTGACTTTCATCGATAATCACGACATGGAACGATTCTTGAAAGGGTCAGGATTGGCAAATCTTAAACAGGCTCTGGCCTTCATTTTCACGATTCCCGGCATCCCGGTGATCTATTACGGCACTGAGCAAGGCTTTGTAGAAACTAGGGCAGCGATGTTCGCCGGAGGTTTTGAGTCTGGTGAAATCGACCACTTCGATTCTCAATCTGAGCTCTACAGATATATAAGCGAACTCGCAATGCTGCGACAGGAATACCCTGCGCTGAGGTATGGGGAGGTCAAAGTGCTAAAAACCGACCCCAATGGGCCTGGGATCTTTGTCTACAGCATTGAACATAACGAAGAGAAGATCTTTGTTTTAATGAATACTTCGGGAGAACGTAGGATTCTAGCTAATTTGGATACCGGCCTTGGAGTGGGTCAGTTAATCAAGCCGATTTACACTTTCAATTCGCTCTCCAAAAGCTATCCTGTCGAACAAGGCGGGAAACTCGTGATGACCATGAACCCACGCTCCGTCTACGTGGGAATCGCTTCCGAAGAAACTCGTGAAGTTGAGACACCTGAAATCAAGTTTAACGCGAACCTCGAGGATTTTCAGAGGATCGACTCAACTTATACTGTGACAGGAACAGCTTCGGGAGCCTCCTCCGCGCGGATAATATTCGACATGAGAATTGAAGAGGCAGAAGACATCGAAATAGTCAGCGGAGAGTGGTCTTACGAATGGGACATTTCGAAGTTTGACCCGGGAATCCATTCAATTCTATTCAAAGTCTACGGTGATACAAGAAGAGAATCGATCTACAGCGATGATTACCGAGTGATTCTCGATATTCCGGAATTGCTTCTGGCTTCGATTTCAGATCCCGAAGGAGATGACTGCGGTCCGGAATGCAGGTACAAATATCCTACAGACATCACTTTCAAGAACCAGATGGACCTGCTAGAGGTTGAAGTCAAGCAGATAGGAGCTTCGATGGTTCTGGGGATTAGAATCAAAGATCTAACCGACTCATGGGGACCACAGAACGGATTTGACCATGTTACCTTCCAAATATTCGTAGATGATCCCAACAGAAAGGGATCAACCGACCTGCCGTTCCTAAACGCGACTATGCCTGACGGACTGGACTGGGATTACTTTATCTTCGCAAATGGCTGGTCAATAGTTGCGTATTCTTCTGAAGGTAGTGGCCCGAAGTCGTTTGGAACTCCCATATCCCTCACTCCACTGGTACAAACGAATAGAATGAATAACGAAGTAATTCTCAGGATTCCCGGCGAGACGGTCGGAAGACCAGAGAGTTTTGAGGAGTTCAACATCTACGTAACTACTTGGGACTTCGATGGAATCGAAGCGGTATATCGAGACATCTATCCTGAACCAAAGAGCTACCATTTTGGAGGCGGAAGCAAAGAAGACCCTTATATTATGGATGACATCCTTATAAGGATAGAATAGGAGGATAGAGAGAGGCCTAGAAACAGCTTCGGGAGGAGATTATGCTTTTTTTGCTTGTTGTGATTCTGGCCGTGATAGTCGCTGCTTCTCTAATAAGGTCGATGAGTCAGGAAGATGAAGATAATGGAGAGGACATACAAGAGAGCACCGAGATCTCATTTAGTCAGCATGCCGTTTCAAGAATGGATGAAAGAGGAATTGAACCGGAGAGAATAAAGCGCATTCTCGAAGAGGGTCGCAGGGTGGAAATTGCCAATTACAACAGACTGAAAGTAACGGACGACGAAATCACCGTGATACTCGAAAAGAGACTCTCTAACTTCGAAGTTGTCACGGTATATTGGAATAGTGGCGAGCGTGAGGAATCGCTACTAGATGATTGACAAAGAAATTCGTGATTCATTAACCGAGCCATATGTTCAGGTTTCTTATGAAGATATCTTATAGCCTAAGACCCTCTCAGAAAGCGGGGACAAGATGGAAGAAAAGAAAGATAGAGTTGTTGAATTGTTAAGAGAATACATGTCTTTGCCCGAGGAGGAAGTCCCCAAGAGGCTGGTCTTCTTGAAGGAAGCAGTTTCGATCCTCAGTGATCAGGGGAAGACCCTTGCTGCCCACCAAATAATCGATAGAGAAATCAAGAAGTTCGATCACTTCGATTCTCTGGAAATGGCAGGTTTGCTGAACACAATGGTGAAACTGAGCGCGCTTGTCGGTGAATTTTCACAGGCAGTTGAATATTCGCGTAGAGCACAGGCTATCTGTGCTGAAAAAGGCGAAAAGGAATTGTATACGAGAGTTCTCATAAACACGTCCGGACTTTACTTGAAGATGAATGATTTTGGCAAAGCTCTGGCCAATGTGAACAGAGCTTTGGAGATAGCAAGAGAGAATGGGGACGAGATTAACGTTGCATGCTGTTTAAACAATATCGCAATTATCACGGAAAATGGAGAGTATGAAGAATCGGGGATTCCATACTTTGAAGAGGCAATAGAGATAAAGGAAAGGCTCAATATGAAGACTGAGCTACTGAATAGTTATCTCAATCTTGCCGAGCTGTACTACGAATCGGGGAGAAAGACCGATGCCAGAGAGCTTTTGTCCAGAGCGAAATCATTGGGTGAAGAAAACGAAGACCAACACGTTATTGTAGAGACGATGAAATACGAAGCCCGTTTCTTGAAAGGCGAGGGAGATTTCACCTCGGCAATCAGCCTGCTTGAGGAAGTCAGGGAATACCATCAAGAAAATGGAAACAAGACTGAATTGCTTGGAGTATTGAACGATATCTCTTCAGTGTATGAGTTGATGGGAAACTCAAAAGAGGCCTTGAACATGTTCAAACAGATAACGGAATTGAGCCGGAGTATTTTCAAGGAAGAACAGGCAAGGTCGATAGCCCAGCTGGAATCATCATTCGAGGCGAGGGAAAAACTCAGGGAAATCAACGACCTGGCAGAGCAAAACAAGAGACTTAGAACGGTCAATGAAGAGATATCGGAGAAAAACAACGAACTCCAGGAAATGAAAGCCAAGCTGGAGGAAATTAATAAGCTTCTGGAAAAGCAGGCGGAAACCGACCCATTGACCGGGCTGTTGAATCACAGGAAGATGAAATCAGTGCTGGACAGTGAGATTTCGAGAGCAGAGAGATACGAAACTCCCCTGACTATGATAATGCTTGATCTAGATGATTTCAAGTCCGTTAATGATTCTTTCGGCCATTTGAAAGGCGATGAACTTCTTGCCGACATCGGAGAATCTATAAGGTCATCTATCAGAAAGAACGACTTTGCCTTCAGATACGGAGGCGAAGAGTTCCTAATCCTCCTACCTTGCGCAGATGTGGAAAAGGCATCGGAATTCTACTCGAGAATGAAGAGATCCCTTCAGGAGAAGCTTGATATTGAGGTCTATTTCAGTGCGGGTGCAAGGCAGTGGAAAGGGGAGTCCTCGGACGAATTCATTTCCATTGTGGACAAATTGCTCTATGAGGCAAAAGCAAAAGGAAAAGACAGGCTTGAGATAAGTGAAGCAGCTATTTGAGAAAGGTGGATGAAATGAGTCAGAAAGATCACGAGAAGAGCTACACTGATTATTACGAGGAGTATCTTTCAAAAGATGAGTCTTGTGTAGAGGAAAAGCTGGCGCTTCTCAGGAAGTTCCAGCAAGCTTTGACAAGCTCGGGAGAGACTCTCATCGCCTTTGAGACCGTAAGCAGGGAACTGGAGAAATTTAGCGGACTAACCAGTCGCGAGATGGGTCTTGCATACAATGGTATGATTAGAATCAGTTGTCAATCAGGTGAGTTTTCAAAGGCCCTTGAATATGCTTCCGATGCAATTGCTATCTTCAATGAATTGGGAGAAGAAAAGTTACTGTCGATGGTCTACAACAACATCTCCGGTGTCTACTTGAAAATGGGAGATTTCGAGACATCAGTAGAATATTCTGAGAAGGCGGTTTGCCTTGCCAAAAAGAATAACGACGAGCTATCACTTGCCAAGTATCTAAATAACAAGGGAATTGCTATTGAAAACATCACGGAGGACGGTTCAGGTGTGCCGTTTATCCAAAAGGCAATTGAAATCAAGGAGAAGAACTTTCTTAAGGGAGATCTGCCCAATAGCTATATGAATCTTGCCGATATCTTCCTTTATACCGGAAGAAAGAGCGAAGCAATTGATCTCCTAAGGAAGGCCCGTAAGATAGCAAGTGAAAACTGCGATGATTACTCTCTTGCAGATATATGCCGCTACGAAGCAGAGTATTACGAGGCGACGGGAGATCTAGACTCTGCTCTGGAAGCCCTTGAACATTCACTCGAATATCACAGATCGAAGGGAAACAAATCGGACATCCTTCACAGGCTAAAGGCCGTCTCCAAAATCCAGGAGGCAAAGGGAGATGTTGATGGAGCTTTGGAAAAATACAGGGAGATAGCAAGACTAAATTCCGAGGTATTCAGGGAAGAAGAAGCCAGAGTGATTGCAAAGCTGGGAGCGACCTTTGCTACCGTACAGAAGCTCAAGGAAATAGAGGAGATGACGGAGAAGAACCATGAAATTGACGAAGCTAACAGGTTAATGATTGCGAAGAACAAAGAACTAATAGAGGTGCAAAACCAACTGGAATTGGCAAATCGACTTTTGAAGGAGAGAACCGAGACAGATCCGTTGACCGGTCTTATGAACCAGAAGAAGATGTTTGAAGTACTTGAATACGAAATCAATAGAGCAAAAATGTACGGTGGGAGTCTCTCCGTAATAATGATTGACATTGACGATTTCAAGCAATTCAATGACACTTTCGGGCATCAGAAGGGAGACGAGATACTTGAGGCCTTTTCTTCACTTATCGCTTCCAAAACAAGGAGTATCGACTATGTTTTCAGATACGGCGGAGAGGAATTTGTCATCTTACTGCCTTCAACCGGTCTCGAAGGGGCCTTATCTACGGCAACCAGAATACTTGAGTCAGTGAACACATCAGAAGAATTGAAGATAACCTTTAGTGCCGGTGTTGCCGAGTGGAACCAGGAACACTCTCGTGAGTTATTGCTGAAGACAGACAGATTGATGTACGAGGCAAAGAGAATGGGCAAGAACAAAATCCAATATCAGTAAGGCTTGCATCCGGGAGATGCACAATGAAAGACGAAAGATCGGTCGATGGGATTCTTAGAGAGTACAGAGTTTCTATGGAATGCTCTTTGAAGGCGATGAACCGCTACACGGAACTGGGCCTATCCTGACGATGCTAACGATGTGATTGGAAACAGTGAAGCGACCGCATCTACGTGGATGAGCTCGATAAGAGAATAGAATACACTGACAGAGCTATCCAATACTCACTGGCAAAGGAAAACCGGTTATCTACGTCGATATTAATGAAGAATTGGGGGATAATCCTCAACAGACTCGGGAAGAAAGTGAATAGATTGAGCTTCATTATCTGTCGTAGTAAAGCAATCCCATCCTAGGACACAAAGTACCGCTGTAGAGGAGGAGAAATGAGAGTCCTGTTCCTTGGCACCGCAGCTTACGAGGGCCATCCAAATGTCTTCTGCGACTGTGAAAACTGCAGAAAGGCGAGGCTGGCAGGAAATGAAAGCTTCAGGCTTACGGCTTCCGTATATGTTGACGACGATCTGCTCATCGATTTCGGGCCGAATATCATGTCTGGGGCTCAGAAGGCAGAGGTTTCTCTTTTTGATGTAAAAACTCTCTTAATAACCCACTCCCACTCTGATCATCTGTACCTTCCAAACTTCGGCTATAGAATGAACAGATACAACGCCTCTTATGACAGACTTCCTCGAATGAGCGTTCTCGCCAATTCTACCGTCCTCTCTCTCATTTCCAATTCAGTCTACTTTGACCCCGAGAAAACCGTCCTTCTCCAGGCGGAACCTTATGAAGAAATCGAGGTTAACGATTGTACCGTAATCCCTGTGCCTGCAGTACACAAAGTTAAAGAAGACGAGCAACCGTTTATATTCCTGCTCAAGAAAGGTGGGAAATCATTCCTTTATGCGACCGATACCGGCCCAATCGAAGACTCTTCATTCGGCCGTCTTAAAGACCTAATTGATAGTCCGATAGATATTGCAGTTGTTGATTCGACTTTGGGATTCATGAAAGAAGTGCTCTTTCCATATCACCACACTGCAGAGCAAGTAATCTCCACAAAGAACAGAATGAGGGAGTTTAAAATTATAGATGACAACACTCTGGTAGTCGCCCATCACTTTTCACACTATCCAAACCCGCCCAAGAAGGAACTTGAAGAGTTCTACAACCGCTATAAGGTTGTAGTAGCACACGACGGACTACTGCTAGACATATAATGCGACAGTTCATTTATTGCGGAATTATCGTCGCCTAACCAAATCCTGTCAGGAGAAGTCTTAGCACCCGTCAGTTATTTTTGGGCTTGAGCAAATTACCGTCGCCGTTAGTGCTCACCGACTCTGTATGATTTCATACGTCGATTTCTAAATGCCTAAGACAAGTCTAGCGCTTGAGGATTTCATCTACACCCTCGAACAATCTAACATCTTCCCTTTGCAGAAGATCAGAATAGAACTCCTCTTTACTTCTATTTCCAAACACATAATCAATGAAGCCATGCATCACACTGTATAGATAGTACTCTCCGCCATCCTTCATGAAGACACCCGTAAAATCCAAGAAGTTAGCAAGGGGTGAGATTTGATCAAGCATCGCAAAATCGGGATGCTTAGCATCAGGGATTATTATATGATAAGGCGGAACGCTGCTTGAGTTAATCAAATCGGCTATTCTTCCTGATTCCTCGCGTTCCTTCCACTCATCGGTCTCCATGATCAACGCTGGTACTTCTATACCTTTGCTTATCTCCCGCTCGTTCATAACAAAAAGTGCGGGATCAAAAGTCAACAGAGCTTTTATTCTTTCATCGTAAAGAGAAGCAAAATGAACAACTCCTCCCCCACCTGAATGACCAAAAGCAATCACTCTTTCGGTATCAAAGACGCCGGCCAGAACATGGTTGCTTTTGTTCAGTTCGACGAGCTTATCGATAACAAACGATAAGTCCTCTGCCATAAGTTTCATCGAAAGTCTTACTCCCTCCTCAAATGTCTCGGCTCCGGGGAGTTCCATGACTCTGTCTCTATTGAAATGGAACTGGGTACCATCGGAAAATTCAACAACGGATGCTCCGTATGGATGCTCAATCCCAATCACGACTATACCTCTGCTCGCCAAATACTCAGCAAAAGCAAAATACAGCGGTACGATAGCCGGAGTTCCCGGCGAGAGAATCACCGCTGGTAGATTCCTGGCATCAGCAGAAGGTACGGCATCTAAGAAGGAATTGGTCTTAACGGCACGCAAGTGTTGAAACAATATGGGAGGAAGATCGTAATTTTCAGCAAGGCTGTTCACAAAAACCGAGTGATTCCTGAACCACGGGCTTCTTCTGCTTCCCGAGGTATCGTCGGAGGGATACCAGATGTCTATTATCAATCTTCTGGACATTTTTGCATCCGAGAATGGATCGAGTCTTGTTTCATCGCTCAACTCAATTATCTTAAGTCCGACTTCGTACTTTCCACCAGGGTCGGGTACTTTGGTTGTAGGAAATAAATAAGCGAGAATTCCGATTGCAGTAATAGCGATTGCTCCAATAATCAGCGCTATATCTATGGTTCCACGAGTTCTACTCATAATATCACCTCTACCCAATTATATACAAAATTGATCGGAATATCGTGCGCTCGAATGATCGACTACCTTCAAGAAACTATCTGTAATCTGAGTTTGTTTTCAGTTTTGCAATGTTATAGTTGGTCTTGAGGAAGGCTATTTTCTTCCGGGGGAGTACTATGAGAAGATCATTGTCAACCGTCTTTTTCATTCTTTTGTTTCTTACCCTCTTTGCTGAAGTAAGGTACAAATTTGGTGGAGACACCGATTATCCACCTTTTGAATATGCTAATGACCGCGGAGCTCCGGTGGGATTCAACATCGATGTCCTTAGGGCAATATCTAGTGCTCTCGATTTTGACGTTGAGATAGAGCTAAGAGTCTGGACGAGCGCAAGAGCCGCTCTGGAGGACGGCAAAATTGACGGTCTGCTTGGAATGTGCTACTCGGAAGAGAGAGATATACTTGTCGATTTCTCTAATCCGCACATAATACTTCATGGCTCTATTTTCTCTAATAGGAAGACTGGCAAATATTCTTCTCTCAATGATCTCAGGGAACTGAGAGTTGCCGTTCAGAAGGGCGACTTAATGGACGAGCTTGTCTCTAGTGAGGTAGCTGGAAGTGAGATTGTGAGAGTCGAGTATCCCGAAATTGCACTCCGGATGCTCAATGAGGGACAGGTCGATGCAGTACTACTCGGTAAGATACAGGGTTTGTATTTGATTAAGGAACTTTCTCTAAAGAATATCTTGGTGTCGGAGGATCCTTTTGTAAGGCTAGAATACTGCTTCGCAGTGAAAGAAGGAGATGTAGAGTTACTGTCTTTACGTAACGAAGGTTTGGCGATAATTTCTTCGACAGGAGAATACCGACAGATTTACAACAAATGGTTTGGAGCCATTGATGCAAATGCAAGTAACAGTCCGTGGCAGAGTTTCCTTTTATTCGCCCTTCCCGCTGCTCTGATCATGCTCTTGGTGCTGGTCGGAAAGTATCTGTGGAACAGGGCTTTGAGGAAAGAGGTAAGAGAGAAGACGGCATTTTTGAGCGCGAAACTCGCGGAAGAAAAATCAGTTGAGACTCAGCTCTCCCTATCTGTACAGAGATATAAATCAATGTCAGAGACTATCTCAGATTACTACTACGAAATTGACTTCTCAAATGACGGGGAAGACCACGAAGTCTGGAGAAGCGAAGCCTTTGAAAGGATAAGCGGGCACAGTCTTGATTCACCCGACCTTCAAGAACTGGACTGGGAATCAGTTATTCATCCTGAGGACCTTGATTGCTACAAAGGGCATTTTGAAAGCGTGAGATCTGGAAATGAAGAGAGAATAGAATATCGTATTGTAAGGAAAGACGGCGCGCTTAGATGGGTGAGCGAGTACTCGAAGCCAAGTTACTCGAAAGATTCCTCCAGAGTAAGAGGCATCCGAGGAGCGGTAAGAGATATCACCGATGAAAAACTCGTGAAAGACGAGCTGGAAAGAACAAAGGAGAAGGTCTCTAAGCTTCACGATATCGCTTTGAAGATGGAGAAATCAAACGAAGAGGACACGATCTTCCACTCGATCATTGATGCGTCGGCCAATATCCTCGGGATGGAAATGTTCGGTCTCTATCTCCTCTACAATCAGGAAATCGTCACCCTTGAGACGAAGGGCGAGGTGGCATCGATGCAGGGCTACCTATTCAGGAGCGGCATTTTGAGAGACTCTATAGAAAACGGGAATACTACCTTTATAAGTAACAGTTCACTCTGCAAAGTCATAACCGACTGCGAGCAATCGATCTTGGCGGTCCCGATGAAGAGTATAGGAGTTCTCGTCTCGTACCATGACTCTCCAATGAAACAAGAAGAGGTAAAGCTAGTCGAGATTCTTATGGCTCATGCAGTTGAAGCGATCTATAGAATTCGTTCAGATAAGGAGATTCACTATGTCACCTTCCATGACCCACTTACCTCCTTATACAACAGATCATTCTTCGAAGAGGAGGTCGAGAGACTCAATGTAGAACGGCAAATGCCTATAAGCATCGTGATGGGAGATGTGAACGGACTGAAAATCGTAAACGATGCCTTCGGTCATCTAGAAGGTGATAGACTACTGAAGACTGTCGCAGACTGCCTGAAATCCTCCATGAGATCCGACGACATAATCGCCAGATGGGGAGGAGATGAGTTTATAATGCTGCTTCCTCAAACAGATACGCAGTCTGCAGAATCTCTTGTTGGCAGAATCAGGAAAGCCTTGAATCGGATAACGGGCTTCAGTCTTCCTATAAGCGTCTCCTTTGGAATCGGAACGAAATTCGATGCTGATCAGGATTTTCGCGAAGCTCTTATCTCCGCTGAAGAAAGAATGTATAGAGACAAACTCCTGAACAACATATCCATGAGAAGCAGAACGGTCAAGGTGCTAGAGAAGAGTCTGCTTAACAAGAGTTATGAGACGGAAGAACATACGGAAAGGGTCAAGACTCTCAGCAGGGATTTCGGGAAGTTCATCGGATTGTCTGAAGCCGAACTCGATAATCTTCTGCTCCTTGGTGCTCTGCACGATATTGGAAAGATAGCAGTTCCTGAGGAGATACTAACTAAAGCGGGCAGTCTGACCTCTGAAGAATGGAAGAAAATCAAGTCCCATCCCGAAGCCGGATTTAGAATAGCCCTCTCTTCGCCAGAGCTGGTGGGAATCGCGGATGAGATCTTAAGTCATCATGAATGGTGGGACGGCTCAGGGTATCCCCGAGGACTGGTTGGCGAATCAATTCCGCTTCTGGCAAGAATGATGTCAATAATAGACGCTTACGACGTTATGACAAGCGGAAGGCCGTACAAGCACCCGGTATCCTCTGAAGAGGCAATAGAAGAGCTGCGCAGATGTGCTGGGAAGCAGTTCGATCCAGGGCTGGTTGATTCCTTCGTCAGTTTCTTGAACGTATAACGTCGTTCATTTGAGCGAGGTTAGTTCTCGATAAGCCTCGTAGGCTCGAGGTCGCGGGTACGGGTTGCAGTAAGAAAAGAGATTCTTCGTTTTGGAGCGAGAATCTTTTCTTCGTTCCTAGACAAGGTGACAGATCATTCAATCTTCTGAACAACCAAGAGCTTTCATCTGAAGCGGGCCCAGCGCTAAAGGATCTTCTTGTCTCCTCCGCCCTAACCACTACGTCGGCTTTCTACTCTGTATATGGATCGGCTATAAAACAGTTGAAAGCACTTTCTGCGGCTCGCGATCATTCAGTAGGTTTTGTGCTCTCCAGAAGTCTCATCTTTCTTCTTGCCTCTTTTATCCCCAGTTTCTTAAGAATGTACTTACCCAAAGCGTACTCAAGAGGGAACCAGGAAACATGCCCAGTAGGCACTATATATCTTTTCGGTCGGTCGAAGGCCTCCCACAACTGTTTTCTCGTCTGTATCGGAAGAGTCTTGTCAAAAAGCGCCTCGATCATGGTCACCTTATTGCTATCGTTAAACCGCGCGTAAGCAAGAGGATCTATCTTGAACAGGGGGTGGAGGTCGGATTCTAGCAGCTCGGAGGCACTCTTCATTTTCTTGACTGCCAGAGAGTCTTCTTTGAATCTCTCGTTCAGTCTCTTCTCATCGTTCAAATACCCTTCTTCACCCGAACCGCTTCTCAGCGACCGGCGAACAGATTTCAGCACGGGGGACTGCCACATTATCCTGGCGATGTTGCCGCCGACAGTCATTAGAATCAAGTTGTTAATTCTTTTGTCAATTGCACTTACTATTGTGGAGACCATACCTCCAAGACAATATCCAAAAAGACAGTTGTTGTCCCACCAGATATTTTCTTGCTGGAGCAAGTCGATGGTTGTCATAGTATCCACGACGGCCTGTTCCCAGAATAGCGTCAACCTTCGTAGATCTGGCGAAAAGAAGTCCTTTCCGCTGGTAGAACCACTTGCCGTTCTCGTATAATTTCCCGGAAGTATCATCACGGAGGCTTGCAGACCGGCACTTGCCAAATGGCTTCCCATCCAGAAGAGGAATGGGATATTGACAGTGCCCAATCCGTGAAGTATTAATATCGAGCCAACGGCACGTTCTCTTGGGGAAAAATGATATACCTCGACGTTTTCGGTTCCCTTCGTGCAGTTCTTGTACAGAGAAGGATACTTTATGATAGAACAACGATAGTGTTTGCCTTTGAATATATAACCACTGGAAAACTCTATCTTCTTCTTCTCGTATGAGAAATCGGGGTTCATCTGCATACTATCATACCCCTTGTACAGAAACTCAGGCTTTCCATCTCATCGGTTAGCACAAGCGCCGCTTTAGAATTCACGGAAATGTCCCGCAGCACTCTGACAAGAGCATCAATTGAAACCGGATCCAGGCCAAGCAGAGGTCTGACAAATACGTAGAGATCACAGGCCTCAAACCTCAAATGGGAGAGCTTAACGTCCTCATCACTTACGATTCCGGCAAAGCCGTCTATCTCTTCAAGACCTGCAAGAAAGCTCTTCACGGACACTACACTCTCTTTGTTTAGAATGTAGCTTCTTCTAAGCTTTTTGGTTGATATGAAGCTGCGTGCTTTCTTCAGCATTACTTGAGAAACGAGTCCGCTGTTCTTCAAGGTTGCTGAGAAATACTTCTCTGCATCTGAAGAAGGTCCTCTGGAACCAAATCTTTCAAAGAAGCTCTTGGCCTCTCTGAATATCGGAACCGCATTTTCAGAAAACGGATCCTGCCGCGTAATTGCCCGGGTGAGTTCCCTAATAATCTCAGAGCTACCACAAAAAACATGGAGGAGCTCGCCCCTACTGATTTCCAGATCCTTACCAGTACCAGCGACATTCCCGATTTCGATCAGCGGTTCTCCTTCAGAAGGAGGAATCGAGCGATCGTTTGAAGCCCCGATCCTCCGAAGTATCTCCCCTCTGTCGAGCGGAACCGGGAGATCTACAACTGTCGAATTCTCTATGAAAAACAGTCTATCCGCCTTCTGCATTATTTCGGGATCTGGGGTTGCAACAAGGACCGATGCTCCCCTATTCTTGACATCGTTTATCATTTTGAGCAGTCTTTCCTTGTACGAGCTGTTCAGCACGGAGAAGAGATCGTCAATCAATAAGACTTTTGGTTCTGAGAATGCTGCAATCGCAAACTCAAGCAAGGATTGGTCATCTGCTGAAAGTGATGAGACTTTTGCAGAAGGTTCATACTCCAGGCCGACTTCCTTAAGTAGTCTAGAACTCTCTTGATTCATTTTCTTTCTGCTGATTGAAAACTTTCCACTTCCGAGGAAGATGTTCTCTGCAATCGTAAGGTCTGGAACAAGCATGTATTCCTGATATACTGCACTAATACCGATGTGTCTGGCATCGACTATAGACCGCAGCTCAACCCGCTTCCCATCGAAAACAATCTCACCATTATCCGGGCTTATGTCACCACTAAGAATCTTAATGATCGTCGACTTCCCAGAACCGTTCAGTCCGCCTAAAACTGTAAGCTGACCACTATCTAGATCTAAATCGACGGCTTTAAGAACTTTCTTTCCTCCGTATGACTTTTCTATCCCTCTCGCCTCGATAACTCTCATAGGACTTCAGCTCCAACTAGAAATTATCTCCGCCCACTTCTTCCAAGACCCTCGAAGATTATTGCACAGTTATATACTACCAGATGAGAACTCTGCTCTTCACTTTATGACGGGAACAAACAGATGCATCCTGCTCTTCTTGTCAACCATTAGAAGGTAATCGTCTCTTATCAAAAGGTAAATCGTAGAGTTACTCATTCTCGAAAGAACAGACTGGAGCTTCCTGGGGTCGACTTGGACGGCAAACTCCTCACCGTCAAATTTCCCGATCTCACACTCATATCGAAGACTCCCTGCTTTCAGAAAGAATCTGATCCTTTTCTTATCTGAGATCATCAGAATGGAGAAGCCTTGTTTGGAAAGTCTGACAATCTTTCTCAAAGCCGACAGAAGAGCCCTCTTCTGTACCCCGACTCCTCCTTCGACTTCTTTGAAAAGAAACGCAGGCGGTACGGGAAAACCAGTCTCGTCGGTGCATATGGAGAAAAGCAGAGGTCCCGCCTTTAATCCGAGCTCGGAAATACCTGTACCCGCATCGAGCTCTTTCGTCGACAACAACTCCAAAGACTTAACAAGATGCCTGGTGGTCACGTACTGTAAAGAAAAATGAAAGTCTGTTCTTGGTTCGTTTTTAAGCATCGAGATAAGGATTGCTCTACCTGCAGAAGCAGCGAGTACAGTATCATTTCCTTTAGAAAAAATCTCGATAGTATCTCCTTCCTGTGAAGCTGCAGATATGAAATTCAGAGATTCATTGAATTCCTTCAAAAGAAAGCGAGAGGAGTACTCGAACTTCCTCTCCATCGAAGGAATGTTCTCGCCTCGAGCCTTCTGCAATGTGAGCACTTCTGAATCTGTTCTGATTTCAATGTTGTCTCCGTCTGAGGAGAAGATTATGTTTGACTCCTCGTCAGAGCTCTTGAGAACCCTGGCGTAGTCAATCGGTATCGAGAAGACTCCGGTGAAAGGCGTGATTGAAAGCCCGGAAGAAAACTCAAGCTTCATACAACCATCGGTCGCGAAGAACTTCAATCCCCTCCTGTAATAGATCTGGAAATAGCGGAAAGAAGGCTCAACGGACCCCGAAACTCTTCCAAAGAGATCGATCAACTTTGCAAAATCGGAAGAAGCCAACTGGAAATTCATTTCTTCCCTCAGAACAGCCTGATCTGTTCTTTCTCGGCAAGACCCTTCAGAGCGCCGTGCTTTCTGAGCATTTCAACGCTGGTCTTGTTCAGAGCAGTTCTTCTTATCAGATCCTCCACTGAAGAGAATACTCTTTTTTCTCTCTCCTGCTCAATAGACCTCGCCGCCTTGTCTCCCATGTTTTGGAGCCTATTGAAAGGTATTCTGAGCGATCTCCCTTCAATCAAGAATCTCGTTGGATGCGATTTCATCAAGTCGACGTTCAAGAAGCCAAATCCCCTGAGTAACATTTCCATCACTACCTCCAGGAGAGTCTCTTTTGCCCTGTCTTTGACGTTCCTTTCTTGATCACCTCTAAGTCTGATAATCTCTTTCTTGATCGTATTGACGTCCGATGTACAAATATCTATGTCGAACTCTCCACCCTTAATTGAAAAATAGGTGCTGTAGAAGGCGAGGGGATAGTGTACTTTGAAATACGCCACTCTGTATCCCATGCTAACATATGCAGCGGCATGGGCTCTTGGAAAGAGATACTTGATCTTCTTGCATGAGTTGATGAACCATTCGGGAGCGCCACTTGATCTCACTTTATCTTCATCGTCCCTGTTGAGACCCTTTCCCTTTCTGACCTTTTCCATGATCTTGAAGGCCTCCTTTGGATCCATTCCCCTAGCAATCAGGTAGTTCATTATATCGTCGCGACAGGCTATAACATGAGATAGTGAGGCTTGTTTCGAAGTAATTATGTCCTTAGCGTTATTCAACCACACATCAGTTCCATGGGAAAGACCCGATATTCTTACCAGTTCGCCGAAGCTTGAGGGTCTTGTATCTGCAAGCATGCTCCGAACAAAAGTCGTGCCGAACTCGGGGATTCCCAGGGTGCCCATGTCGGTTCCAAGCTCGTGGTATTTCACTCCCAGAGGTTTTAGTGAAGAGAAGATCGCCAGAGTCTCAGTATCATCCATTGGAATGCTTTCTGGATCAACTCCAGTTATGTCCTTCAGCATCCTGATAAACGTAGGATCGTCATGGCCGAGAGCGTCTATCTTAACCAGATCATCATGAATTACCTCATATGCGAAGTGAGTTGTCAGCGTTGAACTCTTTGTATCGTTTGCGGGGTGCTGAACCGGTGTGAAAGTATGAACGTCCATGTCTTTCGGCACGATCATAAGACCACCGGGATGCTGACCAGTTGTTCTTTTTACTCCNNTGCCACGCGCAATTCGCTCCTGTTCAGCCCTTCTAAGCGTTCTACCGCTCTTTTCAGAATAGGCCCTTACGAACCCAAAGGCCGTTCTTTCAGCTAGAGTAGAGATCGTTCCTGCTCTGAATACATGGTCTCTGCCAAACAGTTCTTCTATAAAAGCGTGGGCCCGTTCCTGGTACTCTCCAGAGAAGTTCAGGTCTATATCCGGCACTTTGTCCCCCTCAAATCCCAGGAAGGTCTCAAAAGGAATGCTCTGGCCATTCTTTGCCATCTCATTCCCGCAACCCGGGCATTCCATTCTAGGAAGATCATAACCGGATTCGAGATCGGTTTCAGGAAAGATCGACTTGCCACATTCGGAACAGAGATAATGTGGTGGAAGCGGATTTACCTCAGTTATTCCGATTACATTGGCCACTAGGGAGCTTCCTACTGAACCCCTTGAACCGACCACGTAACCTTCCTCATTGGACTTTGCGACCATTTTCTGAGCGATGAGATACAAGACCGCGTAGCCATGACCGATTATTGCGTCAAGCTCACGACTGAGCCTCTTTTCGACGATTTCCGGCAGAGGATTTCCATACAACCGTTCGGCATTCTCAAGAGCCATTCTCCTTACTTCTTCTTCTGCGCCTTCTATTACTGGAGGGTGTAGCTTCCCCTCAATCGGAGTCACCTCCTCGATCATTGAGGAAATATACCTTGAATTATCGATAACCACTTCCTTTGCAATAGCCTTGTCTTCGAAAATATCGACTGCTTTGTTCATCATCTCCTCCGTTGTATGGAGATACAACGATGGTTGGTTCTGAAAGTTATCGTAATCCTGAGCAGCATTTATTGCGGCTCTATAAATGTCATCATGTGGATTTATAAAATGCACATCCCCAGTCATAACTACAGGAATGTTCAGTCTCTTGCCAACTCTGTAGAACTCACGGTACATCTTGGTCAATGTGTCTCTCGACATACTGGTCTCGCCCTCGCTAGTGTCAATATTGTCTAGTGGCATAACCTCAATATAGTCGTAGAATTTCGCAATTTCCTCCAGCTCTTCGGTACTAGCGCCACCGATAAATGCTTTGGATAGTTCACCCGAGACACAAGCGCTACCTATCAGAAGCCCATCTCTGAAATCAGTTAATAGGCTCTTGGGAATCCTCGGCTTCATATAGAAGTACTTCGTGTGAGAGGCTGTTACCAACCTGTATAGATTTTCGAGACCCTTCTTGTTCTTGGCCAACATACTTACGTGAACCGGCTTAAGAGAGTCGAGATTTTGGTTCTTTCTCAGTTTTTCAAGCTCGCCAACGCTCTGAATCCCTCTCTTTTCCGCCAGCTGAATGAACTTCTTCAGAACTTCGGCGGTAACCTTTGCGTCCTCGTAAGCCCTGTGATGATCAAAATGTCCAAGTTTGAGGCGCTTCACAACGTTATCTAGTGAATAGCTCTTGGATTTGAATAAGCTTTTTGCAAGGGCAAGCGTATCGACGCATGGCATCTCCCAATCTCCTCCGAAATGTTTCTTAACAGAGTTGCGGACGAAACCGTAGTCAAAGGAGGAGTTGTGAGCAACAAGTATGCTTCCCTCAGTGAACTTTACAAATTCGGGGAGCACTTCTTTGATCGAACGAGCATCGGAAAGCATGTCTTCAGTTATTCCCGTCAAACTAGAGATCAGAGACGAGAGTTCTCTTACAGGCTTAATAAAAGATGAGTATGTCTCAATGACTTCGCCGCCTCTCATCTTTACCGCACCGATCTCAATTATCTCATCTTCCTTTGGGTTGAGACCCGTCGTCTCGAGATCAAAGACAACGAACAAAGCTTCATCTAGAGATGAGGTGTCTTCGTCTATGTTCATCGTTATTTGCTCTGAATCGTTTATCATGTAACCTTCCATACCGAAAATGGGCTTGATTCCATTCTTCTTAGCTGCAAAGTAGAACTCCGGCACTGACTGAACTACCCCATGATCAGTCACGGCAGCCGCGTCATGTCCCCACTCTCTGAAAGTGTTCACTAGCTCTTTGACGTCAACAACTGAGTCCAAAGCACTCATCTTGGTATGCAGATGCAATTCCACACGCTTTTCGGGAGCATTGTCAACACGCCTTGAAAGAGTCGTTCTGTTGATATCTCTGGGAATCAGAACCTCGTCTTTAATCCACGTATCGGTTTCCATCTTCCCTCTTATGGTAAGCTCATCGCCTTCGCGGAGCTTTTCGGAGAGGGNNATTTTCACCGATAAGTTTGACAGTAAGAGAATCCGTGTAGTCAGTTATGTTGAACGTAAGAATGAAGAGCTTTCCGTTTCTCGACTCCAGTCCAAAGGTCTTACCACTGACCACTACATCGGTCTCGTTTCCAAGAACCTCTTTCATTTTCTTTGAGACAGCTCTTATTTCTCTTCCTATCAGAACCAAATCAGCCTCACCGGAAGAGACCTTGCTCTCTCTTTCAACTTCGGGATATGAGGAATCTTCGTCAACGGGCAGCTCCTCGTCCTCACGGATATCTAGAACTATATCAAATGGTATGGTTCTCTCGCATACCTTTTCGATCGCTTTTCTTAAGTCGTGCTTTTTTGAACTGATTCTCTGAAATGAAAACTGATCGTGAACAGTGATCAGAATTCTATTCTTCTCAAACACCATTTCGGAAGAAGCTAGGTATGAAGATGCGCCGTTGGTGAGTTTGAGTATCTCTCTGAACTGCTCTTCAGTTATCCTCGAAACTCCTTTCTCTGCACCTGCAGTTTCAAAATCTCCAGGTTCAAATGAAAGCCTAACGGAAGAACCGAGAAGTCGCATCGCTTCTTCACGAAAGGTAGATTCTAGATAATGTCTCACGTCTTCGTTTACCTCGCAAGAGAAATCGATCGAGACCTCTCTTGATGTAGAGTCAATAGTTATTCCAGATATTTCAATACCCCCACAGTCAAAGGCTGGATCGGACTTCAACACTCTTGAAAGAAGTCTCGAAATAGGGAGCTTAAGATTCTTCATACAAAGTTTCATGCCTTTCGAACACCTCCGGGAAACTTCCTCGCCGCAAGGTGGCACCATGCAACAGCTAAGGCGTCAGCGGCGTCGTCGGGCTTTGGGTTTTCCTTCATCCGCAAAAAGGCCTTCAGAGTTCTTTGTACCTGTCCCTTTTCCGCTCTGCCATAACCTGTGACAGCAAGTTTCACCTGGTGAGGAGTGTATTCGAATATGGGAACTTCATGTCTTCTCATAGCGAGGAGAATAACGCCTCTCGCTTCACTAACCTGTATTGCAGTCGTGACATTCCTGAAGAAGAATAGCTCCTCGACTGCAGATTCATCGGGTCCGTATTCCTGAAGCAGGACTTCCAGTTGATCGTGGATCTTCAGTAGTCTGTCAGGGATAGGTTCATTAGGCTCGGTCCTGATCGCCCCATAAGATACAAGCTCGATCCTTGAAGATCTCATCTCGACAATACCGTATCCAACAGTACCAAAACCCGGATCAATTCCCAGAACCCTCACACAAGCCGGCAATTACCAGCACCTCCAAAAAAATCAAACCATCATTATAGAAAAACAGAATTCAGTACAGAGTCCCCTCAGATTAGAATCGCAAGTTCATTCTCTCATCGGCTTCCCGAAATTTCAAATGCGAAACCGGCGTCGCGTGCTAAGATCAGTTTGACCAAAAATCCGGTGATAGTCTTGAAGTTACTGCCCTGAATATATTCTAACCGCACGCAGCCTGAAAGAAGTTAAGCAGATATTGATTGGAAGATCTTGCGGGTTGCTGGACTATTATGAAACATGCATCTTGAGAGATACACCCTAAAAAAGAAGAGAGCCCCTAAGGACTCTCACTGGCGGGGACGACGAGACTTGAACTCGCGGCC
>NZ_DJHG01000126.1:0-16632 GCF_002432955.1 Mesotoga sp. UBA5825
ACTTTTCGGGAACTTAGGATACCATACAGACTCTAGCACTGTTCGAAAGCAGACATCTTCATAATCATTTGATAATCATAACTGAATTTGAACTATAATTAGCATTGTTTTTACTTGTAATAATCTTTATTAAATCACAACTTGAGTTTGTTGCATTGTATGTGATAATATGTACTCATGATTTAATAAATTCAAGGTGGTGCGGCGAAAGATATGGGAAGGAATTTCTGGCTCTTTTCAGTTGGAAGGTTAGTTTCTCTCATAGGAAGCGGCGTTCAGGCTTTGGCAATTCCCCTATACATCCTTGACCTAACTGGTTCCGGAGCAATCATGGGCACGTTCGCAGTGATTACTATGATACCCAGGATTATCTTCGGACCAATTGCAGGCGTACTTGGTGACAGGTTCAACAGGAAACTGATAATGATCTACATGGATTTTGCCAGAGGGGCAGCTATTCTCGCCATGGCCTATATGGCAAATGCAGAAGCCCTTACAATATCTATCCTTTTCATATTTCAGCTGTTGATTTCGACACTTGATATTTCTTTCGATCCCGCAACTGCGGCAATGCTTCCGGATATTATCGAAGAAGACAAGCTCTTGAGAGGAAATTCTATCCTTGGAGCAGTGAATTCCATCTCTTATATTGTGGGACCGGCGCTGGGAGGAGTGCTCTACGGACTTTTCGGAATCGAAGTAGTGTTCATTCTGAACGGAGTGTCTTTCGTCGCATCCGCAATCAGTGAGATCTTCATAGTTTACGAACGAACAACTGAGAAATCTAGAGTCTCCGTAAAGAGTGTCTTTGTCGATATTGTTGAGGGAATCAGCTATCTCAGAAGAATAAAGGGACTGATGATGGTTCTGATATTTGCTATGGTATCGAATTTCCTTTTGGCACCGGTGTTTACGGTTGTGTTCCCGTTTTTCGCGCGAACTGTGGTCGGTTTTTCCAGTCAACAATATGGGTTCCTTCAGTCTGGATGGGTGGTTGGAGTTCTTATAGGAAACATTCTCCTGGGTACTGTTCTTTCTAAGAGAAGACAGGGAAGTCTCTTTGCAGGAGGTCTAGCAACGGAAACAGTCATCAATTTCATTCTGGCAGCTTTCTTCTTTCCTTACTTCATGAATCTTTTTGGCGGCGCTTCATGGTTATATTTTGCAGCACTTGGAGTGCCGATTCTCGTGATGGGAGTATTTAATGCATTTGTTAACACCCCGCTTCAAACTCTGTTTCACCGGATTGTTCCTACTAGCTACAGATCCAGGGTGTTCTCCGTGATCTCAATTCTCGCTCAGATTGCAACTCCTTTAGGTTCTGCGATCTTTGGTTTTGCTGTTGATCGATTCCCTGTCCATTATCTTGTGCTCTTGTCATGCATTGGCAACGCTATTCTAACTATCGTATTTCTGATGAAGGGCATGTCGAGACTCTTCGAAGAAAAGAGAACAGATAACAGCAACGGCTCAAAGGGAAAGGCAGTCGAGCCTGTGAGAGAAGGAATTGGTGCGTAGGTTCTTTAAGTATCATCGTAGCCATCCCCAGATTCCTCTGCGCTTGACAGGCTGAAGCAAAATCGGTAAAAGAAGAACCGGAGCTTGATTCTCCGGTTCTTCACTCATATTGATGAAGGCTTAGTCTGTTGCGCTCTGGCTGTCCCTTTCTGCAGCAAGGTATTCCAGTTCTGAGATTATTGAATCGATCTCTAACTGAGCTTCTTCAGAAGGATCGACTTCCATTAGCGCTTCCATGTAAGTGAGCCTTTTGCTGAGCTTCTCTTCAATCCAGTCTGGGCTGTAGTCAAGATCTAGAGATAGAGAGTTGTTCCTTATCAAAATGTAAAGAATATCTGCTCTGACTTCCGGAGACATTTCCCTTTCTAACGTGGCTTCCAGTCCCGATTCGATTTCATCAATTGTACTGAAGACATAATCTACGAAACTTTGCCCGTAGTTGCTCAGCTGCTGCTGAAGAAGCTGTTGATTCATGAACGTCATTTCTAGTTCCTCTAGCCAGGAGTTGTAATAAGCAGCCGCAACTTCAGGAACGTTGCTATCAAGCTCATACATCATCTGGACAATCATGCCTCGCTTCTCTCCTATCTCAAACAAGGACCTTATGGCCACTTCGTAGTCAATACTCTCGGTGTATCCCAACATTTGAGACAACTCGATGTAGACAGCGTACTCCACGGGTGAGACCTGCGAAGATGAGTCTCCTTCACCGAAGACTTTCGCGGCAACTTCGACGAAGAATTCATTAGCCGACTCTTCTGTCCCTATAGCTTCCACGTATTCCTTGTAGAACAGCAGTTCACCATCAAGTATCACATAGTCAAAGTTGTTTTCGCTTATGTACCTCTCTAACCAACGATTGTAAGAATCGTTCTGATAACCTGAAACGAAATCATTATATCTGGGAGAGCTCACCATATCGGCCAGACTGTTAATCTCTGTTCTCTCTTCAACGATTATTAAGTGAAAACCAAACTCGCTTTTTACAGGACCGTAAAGCTTACCTATTGGTGCGGTAAGGATAGCTTCTTCAAACTCCGGCACAGTTTGCCCTCTTTGCAGCGATCCAAGCTCCCCACCATTGGCAGCCGTTCCTGAATCAATGGAGTAATGAAGGGCAGCTTCGCCAAAAGTGATTTCTCCACTTTCGATTCTACTCATGAGCTCAGTAGCAGTGGATTCATCGGTCACAAGAATGTGTCGTGCCCTAATCGTTTCATACTGGTTCTTGATTTCGGTCCTGAACTCCTCGAAGTAAACCGATAGAGCTTCTTCAGTAAGCGGAGCAACCGAATTCTGAACGAGTTCGGCCTTGAGGGCAGCATATACGTAACTCCTCATTTCATCTTTGAAGGTCTCAAGCGAGCCGTAGATAGTCTCAATTTGCTCGATCAGCCCAGGATTCGATGTGTACATCTCCATCATTGTATCCGTTTCGGCCTCAACTTCTTCATCAGAAGGAAGAAGATTGTTTTCCTCTGCATAGAAATCGATGAGCTTCTGGTCAACTATGTATGGTATTATCATCGTTTTTAGACCGATCTCGCTAGGGATGTAATAGCTATCGAAATACGGATCAAGAGTAATCCCCTGGCTACTTGCGTTCGCAACAGTCGCGCCAAATGCCTGTTCGATTTCTTCTCTGGTTATCCAAAACTCTTCTGGAACGTCTTCCCCATCTTTGGTAATCCTAACGGCGTACTCTGTTCCGAGCAGGGTCAGTGAGAAAATCGCCATCAGGAAAACTAGTAGTAACTTCTTCAAAATCATTCCCCCTCGTGTATTAGGTACATTCATGATAACATTTCATAGGAAATGGTGTGCCACGAGAGGTGAATATTTTGAGAAAGAGTGATCTTGATCTTGAAAGGCTTCACGCAACGTCCTGGAAATGGTTGAATTCAGAAGAAGCGGAATTGTCCGGAGGGGAGAATTCGAGGCAACCTCAAGCCTTGTATTTCTTTGCCGACGAAAGGAACAAATCCTTCTGCAGAAGGTACAATAGGGAAGTGAATTTCAGGAGAGACGTTGAGGACATAGGGCTTTGCGATAAGTGTGGAATGAGATTTCGGACTTACAGAGCAGCTCAAATCTGTGTATTTGCACCAGCTGAATCTTATTATACAATCGATACACGTGATGAAGCGAAGGCAATCGAGGAATTTCCTGACAAGGATCTTGCGGAAAAGGGAGTAAGCGACTTCGAGAGCAAGAGCTGGCAATAAAAGCTTTCTAATTTGAGTATTCGGACTATCTTTATTCTCGTGGGCCCGTAATGCATCATAATTAGATCTACTCAAGAGAGGCCTTGGAAGAAGATAAAAAATGTGTTAAAATAAATAGTGTAATTTTGTGAATAAATGTTCTTGGTTCGCACCGAAATATTTTTTGGTCAAATAGTATAGTTTATTTTTATCTTTAATCTTGATCTTTATTTTTATCTTTAATCTTGCGGAATTTAAGCTTATCATTGATTTATTTGCTTTCTGGAGGCTGACGGTGAAGAACTTAACGACGGTGCTTATTATGGGGGTGGTCTCCTCTTTTCGCCTTCAGACATGTCGATCTCGCATTTGGGAAAAGGAACTCTGATTGCGTTTCAGGATCTTAGAATGGAGTGGACACCTGAAGAAGGTTCTTCTATTGCAGAGAGAAACTTTGGTTACCTCTATATCAAATCCATAGATGTGACAGGCATTGAATATGAGTATCTGATTTACGATTCGGAAGGTACAATCATCAAGCGCGTTGACTCTGTTTTTCACCCGGTTTCTGAAGGATCTCAGGATTTCTCGAGTTTATCCGATACTGATTTGTTCTCCGGTGCCTTATATCATTCTGGTGCCGGCGTGCACAATCCAAATATTAGCGATGGATATCTTCTAACCTTTAGACACGATATACCAGATGAAGAGAACTCCGGCCCTCATTCCTTCAGAAAAGTTCTTTTCAGAGTCCAGCAACCGCCAGTGGTTTCTTCAACCAGATTTCCAAGAGGCGTCATTGCAATTAGCAATTCTGTGCCCAGATCGCTTGTGATCAACTCTTCTCTTCTTGTACAAGAGCCCTGTGAATCGGAAAACCAAATAGTGTTTTCGAAGACGTCTTTTATCCCTCACTTCTCTCTCGGTGATTACATTTTTGACACAATGAACGACTCTTTCAGAAGAGTTATTTCAGTGAATGATACCGACCCTTCAAAAGTAACACTAGGAACTGAAGAAGCTTTTGTGGAAGAGGCGCTGGCACTTTGATACTGAACATTGAGGGTGATGTATCAGAAATCGTACAGAAATTTGGAACTGAAGGAGATCGTGCCTTTGCAGAGAGTGTAACAACAAACCTGATCACAAAGGAATGGGATGTATCAATCATTGACAAGGATGAGATGAAGGCTGCAATCAAGAACAAACTGATCCTTGACGCAAATATCAGTCTTGATTTTCATCTTTCTTTGAACAAATTCAGCTCTAATGGAACGTTTCGCTTTCCGGCAACACTCTCTTCGATACTCGAGATAGTTGGAGAGGAAGGGTTTGAGACTGGACAAACGAAGAAAATTGCTGAACCACAGGTAAGCATTAGCGTATGCGGAATCCCCGTAAAAATCAGCGTACCGATTGAGCTGTTCTATGAAACATATGAAATGGAAGCAAAAGTCGCAAGCATTGATCTTCAATTCGGTCCCGAGATTCGGATTTCTCCGAAGTTTCATTATGAAGTCGAGGCAAAGTTCAACTTCCACGGTGCTCATGGAAATAGCTATTCAACGGGTTCTATAGATCACAATGCAACCTTTGTTGATAAGATCGAATTTGACGGATCCCCTGAGATAGTAGGAAAGTTTGGCTTCAGGTTTTATCCGGGAATAACTATTGCTTGTGTCCTTCGTCCGGAGATGGAGATGCCAGTCGGTTTTTCTGCAAGAGTAAACGAAACTAAGGCTGAACTCGATTTTGAGACTGTGGGCCATATAATGATTAAACTGGATCTGAGGTTTTACAAGCATACTTTTGCTAAGACAGAGGTCTTCAGCCAGACGAAGAATATTTATTCAAAAGAGTTTTAAGCCTGTTCAGAATCCTTTTGATAATATTCATCTATTTACTGCTTAAAGATTTAGAGAAAGGAACCTTACGAAAAGGCTGAAGAGCCATAATCAAGAAATCAAGGTTGTAGAGAAGAGCAAAGAATTTCCAGCATCAGAAAAGTAAATGTGGGCATCCCAAAGCATTGACTGTAAAGGGATGCCCCTAACTAAGGAACTACTTTAGATATGGATGCTCATTCCATCAATACCCTCCAGGGCACCAAGTACTGTCTCTGATAGCGTAGGATGAGGATGTATTGAGTTCTCAAGTTCTTCTACCGTTAGACCGTTCTTGACTGCTATTACCCCTTCCATTATTAGCTCTGTAGCTGAAGGAGAAACTATACTCATACCAAGAACCTTTCCACTTTCCTTATCTGCTATTACCTTCACAAACCCAGTGTTTTCTAGTACAGTCCTTGCTCTACCATTTGCGCTCAAAGGGAATTTTGCGATACTTACTTTCTCCATGTCTTCGATGTCGTCTTCCCTTATCCCGGTTGATCCTACCTCTGGGCTGGAAAAAATAATCGAGGGAACTGCCGAGTAATCCATTTCCATTTCTTCTCCAGCAATGTTGTGAGCCGCTACTATCCCCTCGTAGCTGGCCACGTGAGCAAGCATTATTCCGGCTCTTATGTCGCCAATAGCATAAATGCCCTTAATGTTTGTCTGCATTCGGCTGTTCGTAATGACTCCTCTTTCAATTTCGAGGCCAAGATTTCTTACGTCTTCGCTAATGGTCGGTCTCCTACCGACTGCGACAAGAACTTTCTCAGCCTGGAGTGAGAGCTCCTGTTCACCTTCGGCATTCAGAATGAAGGTACATTCCTCCTTCTCCACCTCTGTCACCTTTGTTCTCTCTATTATCTCTACTCCTTGCCTTGTCAATGACTTTCGAATATCGTCGGCAACATCTTTATCCTCGTATGGAAGGATATGGTCTGCAAGTTCGACGATAGTAGTCTTCACTCCGAATGAACTGAAGAATGTTGCAAACTCAACTCCTATAACACCACCGCCAACAATTACTAGACTTTCTGGCATTTCTTCCATTCGAAAAACGTCGTTGCTTGTCCAGATTCCTTCGACTTCACTGAATGGCCTAAACATGGAGGGTTCGGATCCACTTGCGATAACAATATTATTCGTATCCAGAATCTCCCCTCTCTGCTCCAGGAGGACGTGCTTTGCATCCTTAATCACAGCTGTGTCATTGAAGAAATCAACTTCGTTTTTCTTCAAGAGGTGTTCAATCCCTTTTCTAGACATCGTGATCGTTCTATTCATGTGAGCCATGATCTTCTTCAGATCATAATCAAGATCGGATACTTCGATTCCAAGTCTCTTTGACTTGTCGGCTATCTCGGTATACAAATGGGCCGAAGTCAGCATCGCTTTTGTTGGAATGCAGCCCCAGTTTGTGCACGTCCCACCGAGATATTCCTTTTCAACGAGCGCAACTCTCTTACCCAGCTGAGCAATTCTTATTGCACAAACATAACCGCCAGGCCCACCACCAATTACAACCGCATCAAGCATTTTCTCTCCTCCTCATATATATCTTTATATCACCGTATTTATCAGATATCTTTTTGATTATCTCATGGCCCTCTTTCTGAATAGACACAGGAATTCTCTCCCCCCGAGAGCGGATAGTCTACAATAACAAGCAATACCTCTCCAGGGCTCATGTTTTCCAGAGTCTTTCTTGCTTGAATATCCGGAATTGGACAAGATTCGCCTCTCATATCGAGAAGCTGGTCAGGCTCGATGACATCAAGCTCGCCCCCCAGATAATAACTGCATATTCTCTCAGAGCAGGAAATTGGCTTGAATCCCTTAAGTTCCGTTATGAAGGAGATCGCCTCATCAAGCATTCTGAAAATGTGTGGAGAACTGAAGTCGAATCTCTCAACGCCATGCAAATGTCTTGAAGTAAGTATCCCAAGCTTCTTCATTTGCTGCAGATGTCTGTATACAGTTGACAAATCTATTTGAAGTAGCGACGCAATTTCTGAAGCAGTTAGGAAGTTGTCCATAAGCATCGTAACTATTTCAATTCTCGTCTGATTTGAGAAAGTGCGAAACAAATCCGGAAGCTTTAATGGCATCCCAAATCCCTCCCGTAGAAAGAGGTGCACGTCTGAACGAAGTGCACCTCCCAAATCACACTATAATAGCCTAACCTATTGACTTCTCACATTCCTCAACTATGTCAATGAAGCCTTCATAAGTTATCAGAGGCACGGTAACGTCATCAACTGAGTATCCCCTGGCCTCAACATCGTCCTTAATAGCAAAGACCTCCGCCTCTGTGGTCAATTCCTTTAGTCCCCAAAAAACACCGTCCTGAATTAGGACAACCTTGTCCCCATCTTTCGCCGCACTGATCTTGATTCTATCGGCAGAATTATTGGGCCCGTTTTTCACTACTATTAAATACATACCAGACACCTCACATGAAGATTACATTGTCAAACTTGTGGAAGAACTCTCCGATATCGGCTTCAGCTATTAATTGTGCATTGAAACTCTCTTCGATTTCATTTACTTTCAGTTTTTCCATATGTTCTTTGACACCATAAACTGCTGTCTCGTACCTCTTGATAAACCTAAAACACATGGAGATCGAGAGCAGGCCAAGACATTCAGGCTTAGTCTTCTTTGAAAGAGCAACAGTTGCCTCTTCCATCAAAAGAACGGATGGCTCAATATCTTCGCCATACATTCCAAATGCAGTCCTAAAGGCTTCATTGACCCAAATAGAGCCTGCTGGCGCCTGATAAACAACAAACAGGATCTTCTTATCCATAGCAGCACCTCACGCCATCAGGTTAACAAACCTGTCGCTGTTGTAAATCAATGAAGCCAGTTCGGGAAGACCACTTGGATTTGAACCTTCGATAATCATATCCTTGGTTACACCTCTGTAGTCCATACAGATTCCGCAAATCTCCACTTTCAAACCCTTCTCTTGTATTAGCGATTCGAGTTTTCGTGGAATGTCTCTATCTATCCTTATCGGTTTGACTTTGCTGTTAACGGATAGTATTGAATCGGCAAAGAGGAAAACCGTCACTTCGTGGCCTTTATCAGGTCCTGCTTCCGCGATCTTAATTGCTGTGTCAAGATCCTCATATGAATACGGTGGTGCAAAAACCTGGATTGTAATCTTCAAATCAGATGCCTCACTTTCTGTAAAGTATGTAAGCCATTGTCCAGTTGCCGAGAATAAGGAAGACACTTGCGATTATTGACGAAATGGCAAGAGTTGGAAGTCCGGAAAGGAAATGCCCGATATTACATCCACCGGCAAGGTTAGCTCCTGCTCCCATCATTGTTCCACCTATCATAACCACGAGATAAGTCTTCGGATTCTTCGGCATCCTCAACTTGAATTCTCTCGCTATTACTGACGCAATGAGTGCTCCCAGGATTATTCCGATTATTTCGTACCCATCCCATCTCAGTGGCTGATTACTGATGTAGGAGTCAAATATGAGACCCAACCACCGGTGATACCAATTCCATAATTTCGACCAGCAGCCTCGCTCGTTATCCATGCAATGGGAGAAAGAACAGCGAGAGATACCGCAGCAACTTTCCAGTTGAACTTAGTCTTTCTCTCCGTGGTCTTCGTGCCAAGCGTGTACCAAAGCAAGACGGCTGCTAGTATTACTGCAGAGATCCAGGGATTAACATTCAGGACTGTCGCGAGTGTGGGCCCTACCTTGTCAAAATATACGGAAGAATTCCCATCAACTGTTATGTTAAATTGGGCCGCCCACGTCCTTATGGGTGAAAACACTCCTCCTCTCATTGCCATAGCTCCTATACCGTAAAAGACCGCGGCTATCATTGCGGTTGTCATTCCCTCTCCGGACCTATAAGTAACACCTGAGGCACATCCACCGGCGAGAACCATTCCCAGCCCAAATACATAGGCACCAACAATATTCCCAAACAGATTAAGCGTCGGAGGAGCAATCCTTATCCAGCCCATCTGAGCCACAAAGAGAACGGTGATCATCTGTAACCCGACTGCAAGAAAACCCAGTTTCCAAAGGTAATTATCCTTAAATAACAAAACGTCCCTAAAAGCCGAGTTGAAACACACTCTGCCTCTTTGAAGAATGATTCCAAAAACGAGACCAACTAATAGACCCGTCCAGGCCATGTCATCTCACCCCTTTTTTCACTTTACTTTGATGTAGATCTTCCACTCGCTGTTCCCGACTTCCTCGATTTCGAGAACTTCGTGTCCCATTCCCTTGACTGCCTCGGGAATTCTCTCTTTCGACATGGCATAGTCAATCCAAACCTCGAGTATCTCTCCGGCTTTCATCTTCTTCAGAGCCCTCTTGGTTTCAACATCCGGTACTGGACAGACTTCTCCTCTTACGTCAACAGACTTAGTTACTTAATACTTCGCCATTTTCATACCTCCTGTAATGTGATTTATTTCACATATTGGTCAACTTAGTAACTCAGCAGCTGCTCATCATGAATTTCCAGCCAAATCTACTATTTGAAAAGCGGAACTTCACGAGTTCATAAATGCTACTAATGTCGATTACCCTACCATTCCATTCCAACTTGGTTACCAACTCGTTCGCAAAACATTCACAAACCCTCATTGCTTTCGAAGTAGAATACCACTAACTCACGATCGGGGGGGTCACTATTGAAAAGGGTTACATTCATATCTATACGGGAAATGGTAAAGGAAAGACCACTGCAGCTATTGGTCTTGCGATAAGAGCATGTATGGCGGGCGAGAGGGTCTTCATCGGTCAGTTCATAAAGGGTATGAAATACAGTGAACAAGCGCTATCGAATTATATCGACGGAATAACCATTGAACAGTTTGGAAGGAAATGATTCATTAGAGAAAATCCTGAAGTAGAGGATCTTGAAGCTGCTCGCACTGGTCTTGCAAGATCCCGAGATGTTTTGCGCAGTGAACGGTTCGGTGTCGTTATTCTTGACGAGATATTCATTGCTTGCCATTACAGATTGGTAACAGTAGAGGATATTGCGAAGCTTTTTGAGATGAAACCCGCAAACGTCGAACTTGTTCTGACTGGCAGAAATGCTCCGGCCGAGATTTTTGAGAAGGCAGACCTCGTCACTGAAATGAGAGAGATTAAGCATTATTACCATAGGGGAGTTGAAGCTAGAAAGGGGATAGAGTATTGAGCAAGGCAACTGGACAAGAAGTCAATTATGGCCGGTTCAGGCAATAATTCTTGATTTGAACGCAATCTGCTTGGAGACTCAAAAGGATCTCTGATACCGCGCTGCCATTATTCAGAAGACCCTTCTGTGATCCTATCAAGTTTTTCTTTTACGAAATTACTCATCAAACGTGCGCTGCATTCCTCGAAGGATAAAGATGAAGGATTACACTGGAAAGAGATTTCAAAAGTGACGCAAATGGTGTTAGAATCTTTAGTGATAGAGAAGCACCACGAAACGCGCTTGATGTTCAAACCAACGCTCGAACTTATTATTGTGAGAATGAGGGATGAATACCTTGTCTGCATATGATTTAAAAAGGTCTTACCTTGACCTTATTGATGAAGCGGTCATATTCGTTGATGAATTTGGGAAGATCACCTTTCAAAACTCTGCTTCGCAACGGCACTTTGGAGATGTAGTTGGAAGGATTTATGAAACTCTTTTTGGTTCTGACGATATCTGCGTAGATGATAATGGAGGAATCTGGAGCGTTCTCTCTCACCACGACAATAACGAACAAGGCGAAGTGAAGATTCTGAAAAAAGCAAAGAAGGTATATCTTGATCCAACGGTCACAGAAGTAAGGACAAATACAATTCCCTCATACAGCAAAGCAATCTCAAGAAAAGGTTTTTCGCAGTTCTCAAGTAGGAATTATTCTCATGACGGTGAGAATTATCGAAGCACAGTTTTCAAAAAGATTTTTGAAGAACAGACTTCAGGTATTGCAATCTTCTCTTTTGACAGAACTTGTGAGACAATAGTCCCGGTTTTGAAGAACCTTGCTTTCGAAACAGACCGTCTTGCACGCCTTCCGGTACTGGAAGGCATTCCGCTTGGCAGACCTATTAGCAAAGCCGATTACCTTTTCCTTGAGGCGTTGAGAAGGGTTGCAAAAACGGGAAGAGAAGAGACTATATCGCTTTCGGAGGGAGAATACTTCGAAGAAGTTCTGATTAGGCTTCTTTCAGACCGGCAGCTGGTCAGTATCCACAGAGAGAAGACGACGGAAGCTAGAGCAATAGCGAAGCTTCACACTGCAAAGTGCATCCTGGATTCATCTAGTGAGGCCATACTCTCGACTGACGAACAGGGCAGGATAATCTTCATTAGTAAATCTGCCGAGAAACTTTTTGGAAGAAGGAGAGAGCAATTACTCGGTGAAAAAGCGTTCAGATTCATAAGGGACTCAGGAGATCAAATCAGAGAGATTCCCTTTCTCAAATCAGGTATTGGCGAAAAACGGCTTCTAAGTATTCATAAAGAAGATGGCTCTACCTTGCAAGTCTCGGCTCTCGTGAGAACGATAAGAGATTCCCGCGAAGGGGCAGACACAGCGCTCGTCATCTATTCATTTGCTGATCACGAAGATCAGAATTTGATTCCGGAGTCTGCGGAAAGAACTATCAAGAGCTTAATTGAGACACTTTCAACAGTGGTAGAGGTAAGGGATCCCTACACGGCCGGTCATCAGAGGCGGGTCAGCAAACTTGCTACTGCAATTGCCATTGAAATGGGGCTCAGCCCAGATCGACTGGACTCGGTCAGAGAAGGTGCTCTTCTGCACGACATCGGGAAGATCTCCGTGCCAACAGAAATTCTGAGCAAGCCGGGCAGATTGACGGAGAATGAATGGTCCCTTATTCAGAACCACAGTGAAGCCGGTTTCAGGATGCTTGAGAGAATTGAGTTACCGTGGCCAATATCAAGCATCGTACGTCAACATCATGAAAGACTGGACGGCTCAGGATATCCCCAGGGATTGAAAGGAAGAGAGATCCCATTTGAGACCAGAATAGTTTCGGTCGCGGACGTATTTGAAGCGATCGTCTCTCACAGACCCTACAGGCCAGCTCATGAAAGACTTGCCGCAATCACTGAGTTGACGCAGGGAGCGGGCAGGATTTATGACGCAGATGTAGTGGATTGTTGCCTTTCTCTAGTCAACAAAGGCTTTTCCCTTGACTGATTTTTCAGAAGTGAGCGATGAGCTTTGCTTTATTCAACCAGAAGCTCCGGTAAACCTCAAATGAATTCAGATTCAGCCGAAAGAGACATCATACCGATTTCTTCGTTTCAGTGGTTTTTCCAACACTCTTCTTGCGATATTTACGACAGACCTTAACTGAAGCTCAAAACATTTAATGCAGAAGTCATTTCCTGAACCAACCTTTCTTGTGCACCAGAAACAACATGATCGATGCCACAACTCCCATTATGACGAGAACTACAGGATATGCCCACTTGAGAGCCAGTTCTGGCATGAAATGGAAATTCATTCCGTATAGACTCGCAATAAAAGAGAGAGGGATGAAAATCGTCGATATGATAGTCAACACTTTCATGATTTCGTTCAACCTGTTGCTTGTAGAAGAAAGGTAAAGGCTCATAAGCTCTGACGCGAGGTCTCGACTCAGATCTAGCATATCAATTGACTGCATCACATGGTCGTAGACATCTCGGAAGTAAAGCATAGTCCGACTTCCGAAGTACAGACTTCCATCTCTAGCAATGCGCCCAACTGCTTCTCTAGTAGGCCATAACAACCTTTTCAAGTGAGCCAGTCTGTGCTTGATGAAGTAAAGCTCTTTAAGACTCTCTTTTGCCATCGTTTCCACCAACTGATCTTCAAGGTTTTCGAGTTCATTTCCGAGATTCTGCAACACCGGAAAGTAATTATCGACGATTGTATCGACTATTGCGTAAGCTGTGTAATCGTTGTTCATTTGTCTTATCTGGGCCTTCCTTCGAATCCTATTCCTAACAGGATCAAGAACGTCTCCGTATCTTTCTTGGAATGTAAGTACGAAAGTTTCGCCTACGAAGAGACTCACCTGCTCCGAAATCAGATTGTTATCTTCCATCCTCAGCATGGGAAGGCATAGAAAGACACAGTTATCATACTCTTCAACTTTGGGGATCTGCGGGACGTTCGTTATATCTTCAAGTGCAAGCGGATGAAGAGAAAAAATGTCACCAAGCTTTCGAATAGTAGACTCATCTCCCAATCCCTGTACATCGATCCAGTGAATCTTCTCTTTCTCTAAGACAACGGACTGAAGCCCGGTCAAATCATCAACAATCTCTTCTCTCAATGAATTCGAATCAAATTCGATAAGTCTTATTCTTGGGTAAGGCGATTCTTCATCTATACTTAGAGTTCCCGGAACTGAACCCAATGGGGGTTTCCTCTTACTGAAGAGACCTTTCTGATTCATTGCATACCTCCTTGATGACAGAAATATCCACTCATTGCAAAGAGTTATTACCCTTTGATTCTAGCACTGACTGTCTGAATTGATTTCTTACAAGCCGTCTAAGTCTACCAAAAAAGAGACAAGAAAAGAAGTTCCTTTATCTTCTGCTGTAGGAGTATATTTGATGGTAGGCAGAAACCAAGATTCAGTACTTGCCTTTCAAACCAAGTGAGGTGAATTGCTTTGAAAGTCTTGAGTGTCTTTGGTGCAATTCTAGTTCTGACTTTGGCATCAGCTTCCTTTGCCTGTACTACTCTTATTGTGACAAAGGGTGCGAGTGTCGATGGATCTATGATTGTTGCTCATTCAGACGACAACGACCTTGCCGATCAAAGAATCGTCTTCGTGCCTGCTAGAGACCATGAACCAGGCTCGTTCAGACCTGTATACTGCACTGCAGTCGCAATTGGGGAGTTTCCTCAGTACAACAGCTTCATCTATCCGCGAATTGTATCTGCAAGAGCATCGGCCTATGATACACCGCAATATCCTCCGTCGATTCCTATCGGAATGATTCCCCAAGTATTACATACTTATGCTTACTTTGACGGATCATACGGAATCATGAACGAACATCAGTTGATGTTCGGAGAATGCACTGATGGAGCAAAGATACAGATCGGACCTGAGCCAGGCAGAAGGATATTCTATTCCTCTGAGCTTTCTCGCGTTGCTCTCGAGCGTTGCAAAACTGCACGTGAAGCAGTTGACCTGATTGGTTTCCTCATTGAAGAATATGGCTACTACGGCACAGGAGAGACCCTTCCGGTTGCTGACCCAAACGAAGCTTGGATTATCGAGATGGCTCCTTCGCCTGAGGGCACTGGAGGATTATGGGTAGCAAAGAGAGTTCCCGACGGAGAGGTTTTTGTAGCCGCTAATCAGTTTCGAATAAGGGAAATCGATCCTGAAGATCCCGATATCCTCTTCGGGAAAACTCTTCACGAGATTGCTGAGAAACACGGCTGGTGGAACCCAGAAGAGGGGCTTCTTGACTGGCTGAGGACTGTTAGTCTAGGCGAGTACAACCATCCCTATTACTCTTTGAGAAGAGTGTGGCGCTTGTTCTCTCTGATTGCTCCCAGCATGAACTTCTCCCCGTGGGTTGAGGATGGATTCACAAGAGAGTATCCGTTCTCTGTGAAACCCGACAAGAAGCTTTCTGCAAGAGATGTAATGAACCTTTACAGAGATCACTATGAAGGAACGGAGTTCGACCTCACAAAAGGAATTGCCGCCGGCCCATTTGGTAATCCTGACAGATTCTATGGTCCATATGATGGCCAGGGAGATGTAGGGGATCCCTCCCGTAAACTTGACGGAGCTTGGGAAAGACCCGTATCGGTTACGTATTGCGGTTATACTTTCGTTTGCCAGGGAAGGGACTGGCTTCCCGATCCAATAGGAGGGTTGATGTGGATAGGGCTCGACAAGCCCGCAGACACTTGTTTCATTCCATTCTACGCAGGGGTGAATGCTCTTCCTGATTCTTTGGAAGTGTGCGACACTTCGGAGTTCAGTAGGAACAGTGCGTGGTGGGCATTCAACTTCGTTTCGAACTGGGCTTCTATGAAATACAGTTACATGCACGAGGATATCAGACTAATGCAAGAAAAATACGAGACTCTTTCTCTTTGTCGTCTTCAAGAAGCTGAGGCATACGTTGCCGCTATGACTTCCAACGGTCCGCAAGAGGTTTCTGAGNNATTTGACGAAGTTCTGCGCAAGAAACTCCGAAGAGATCATCAGGGCATGGTGGGATTTTTCGGAATACTTGATAGTAAGATACAACGATGGGTTCATAAGCGAAAAAGGGAACATGGCTCAACCTGTTGGGTATCCACAAGAATGGCTGGATCAGACCAATTGGCCTGAAGGGCCAACTTCCTACGACAGGAAATGAAACTTACCACCCCTCCGAACTATTCTGTTCCCTCTCTTGGAGGGGTGTATTTCACACCTATGTTCCATGCCTTACCGAGATGCATACCTATGGACCAATATGAATTGTCATATACTGAAAAGACAACCGGACTGATCTTCTTGATATCCGGGAGTCCATCAACTAGACATGACTCGGCGCAGTATGTCTGAACAACTTCACCAACAAAAGTTACATGCATTCCACCGAACTCGAAACTCTCGATAAGTTTGCATTCCATATTGAGTGGTGCTTCACTGATCATCGGAACTCCCACGGTCTCTCCCATGAAAGTATTGAATAGCTCCGACTTGTCAGTTGTCTTTCCGGAGTAGATCCCCATATAATCTACCCCTCTAAGCATATCAAGAGAGGGCACATTTATACTAAAGCATCCAGATTCTTCAATATTATTGCAACTCAATCTAGTCTTCGCCAAAGAAATCTGAAGCATCGGCGGCTGAACTTCCACTACCCCACAAAACGCGACAGTCGTATAATTAGGTCTTTCTTCATTCATCGTACCTATCACTACAAGAGGCATTGGGTACAGGTATATTCCCGGTCCAATTCTGTCCTTCAACTACACTCACCGTTCCTTC
>NZ_DJHG01000046.1:0-11224 GCF_002432955.1 Mesotoga sp. UBA5825
TCTCTCTTCCTCTCTCCTCTTCACGCTCTTTCGAAGGACGGATTCATGATCTTGGACGAAGGTCAAAGGACGTCTTTTTCTCTTCTGAGGAACTTGGACACATAGCATCGAAGAACGCTCCTAAAGCTACTCCCTCCTAGGTCTCCCTCTCGGCTTACGGCCAAGTGGAACCCCGAGCTCCTTCTCAAGATCGGCCACAAGTTCTTCGGCAAACAACGGCTTTCCAGAAAACGTGTTTCCCCTGATTCTACTCAGAAAATCATCCTCATCCGGAAAGCCAAGAAACTCTCTCCAGCCTTCCACATTCCAGTTAAGATCCAGATCCTTCAATGAAGAAAGCTGAATGCTCTTGCAAGAAGCTATTGGAACCTTAGAAGATATAGCGTTGCCTTCAGACACTTTTTCATTTGCCGTGATAGATCGGGTACGAACGGGCTCTTCATGTATGTCCACAGATTCATTGCCTGCATCTCTAGAAGAGCTGTTGGTTTCATCCGAAACGTCTACCATCACACTCATACCAACGTGTTCCCTAGCGCTCGACCATTCATACTCCCAGGGAAATTGAACCATCTTGGCCCGAACGGGATTCCTTTCAACATACTTGAGAGCCTCCAGAGCGTGATCGCGATGAAGAGGACAGGAGTAGAAACGCGCCTGCCAGAGATGGCCGGCTCTCCGGTTCTTCTTGTTGAAGTAGTTTGAGTACCTCATATTGGTGTACTTGAAGGTCATTGCAAGTGAATCGTTTCTAAGGGGAGCCGCTAAGAAATGCACGTGATTGGTCATAAGACAGTAAGCATAGATCTTCATTTCATACTTTCTCGAATACTCACTGACGAACTCAATGTACTTCTTCCTGTCGGCAGAATCCTCAAATATGTTCTGCCTGTAATTACCTCTTTGAGTAATGTGATGAACAACACCTTCGAATACGACCCGAGCTGACCTCGGCATCATCATCACCTCGAACCATATAGATGAAAAGAATCAGTCGAGCAAACCTCTATGCTCAAATGAACGGCTCCGATTCTGTCATCCCGCAGTGATCCTATGCGGGATCTCATTCTAGAGAAGATGCGGACTGACGAATCTCCAAACGTCTGTATCCAATTTTCGCATACCTCCGATTCAATAGAGATTATAACAAAAATGGAGTCTGTCCCTATTTATAGAGTCCTGTTTATAGAGTCCTGGCCTCTTGCAAGAGCGTTTGTCAGTTCACAACTTCTATGATCCCTGTGTAGTGGCCCATCCAGCAACTGAATTTATACTGACCGGGAAGCTGCGGAGTGAATTCTACAACGCTGGTGTTGCCCCTGGTAAGCTCTACGCGTTGGGGAAAGAGGTTTCTTGAGATGATAGCGTTGGTGCAACCGCTGGTGCCGACATCTTCGATCTCCCACCTGACGGGAACGCCGGCTTTTACCTGATAATAATCTGGCGTGTATCCTGTCGCATTGGCCACAGTCCTTATAACCTGTATCTCCGGTCCACTCTGGACGATAACAAAAGGCTGTTCTTCCACAACTTCCTGAAATCCAACCATCTCTTCGATGTCTATGATTTCCCCCGTTTCCTTCGGGCTAGCTTCATTCACAACTATCTCTTCTTCTTTTTCACTGGCTGTTGCCAGTACGGTCGTAGAATCATCGGGAGTAAACGGAACCTGCTCGCTGGTCCCGATGGTCAGATTGTTCAGGCTGGGAAGTCCTAGGACGTTTAGCTGGCTGTTCACGTTGTAAATGACGAAAAATATTATCAAAACCGCCGCTATTTTCGTGAAGACTTCCGAGAAGGTCTTCATGCTGAAGAACTTAAGTGATGAAGCGCCGATAGCGATTAGTGGGAAGAAGGTGCCAAGTGCGAAAAAGAACATTATCATCGAGCTATGGAATGGAGAGCCCGACAGTAGTGCCAGAGCCTGAGCCGTTATCGTGAAGCCGCAGGGAAGGAAAAAGGTTGTAGCTCCCAGTATGAAGGGCATCATTCGTCCACGTCTGGATTTATCTACTGCCAGCAATTTACGTAAAAAGGGAGGGATCGACAAACTCACCGTGGGGATTCCCAGCATTTGAAGTGCCATCAAAAGCATCACGATTGAGACTGCTATCACAAGGATCGAAGAAAAGGTCAACGAGATTTTCAGACTCTGGCCAAGCCAGCCCAGCAAGAATCCAAAGAAGCTATAGAAGACCAGCCGTCCGGCATGAAAGATCAGATGGGGCTGCAGCTTTTGAAGAAAGGAATCCTCAGAACTGTAAAGCGAATACCACTGTTTGGAAACAGAAAGAACAAGACCTCCCACAAGAGCCGCGCAGCTAGATATCCCTGCTACCAGTCCGAAAAGGAAGAAACCCAACAGCGATGAACTTGAATCTACGTTCATCAAGCCGCCAATGGCGAATTTCTCCACGGTGAAAAACACAACAATGGCCAGCGAAGCGGCAACGAGTACCTTTACTGCTTTTCCGGTATGTTTCTCCGACTTCGACTCAGCGACACTGTATCCCGTTCCGCTCAAGATCTCGTTGATACTTTCGACCGAGATAGCCTCCCCTAGGAATTCAATCTCGACCGATGAATCTTTCAGGGAGGCCCTAGCCCTTTTTATGACTTCAACTTCCTCAAGTTTACTTTCGACGAAAAGCTGGCAGTTCTGGCAATGCATGCCGCGCACAAAAAACGTCTTTAATGAAGAGGATCTCGAGCTCAACTGAGTCACCTCGCAAATGAAGAGAGACAAGATCAACAACATTTTTATTCTAGCACAAAGCAGACAGTTTTTGTCCACTCAAAACTGTGATAGATACGTTGTGCCATGGTTTACAAAATCGAAGATCGACCAATTTCACCATGAAAGGCCGAAAGCG
The DNA here is from genome assembly GCF_002432955.1 of Mesotoga sp. UBA5825. NCBI lineage: Bacteria > Thermotogati > Thermotogota > Thermotogae > Kosmotogales > Kosmotogaceae > Mesotoga > Mesotoga sp. UBA5825. Next base: position 2,874 of record NZ_DJHG01000046.1, read on the forward strand.
GTAGGCCGGCAGTTCTTCCTTTGTCGAAGTTACTGCCAGTTGGCCTGATCGAAAGTGGGAATTTGAATGATTGAATCTAGTTTTGTCTGCCAGAATTGGTATTGGCCGATGAAAGGAGGGAGCGGGTTTCCTCTGCGATTTTAAAGCAGCCCCCCGCCGATGAATTTACATAGATAACAAGATCAAAGAGACCCCTTTGATTCGAAATGAAAGGATTATCAAGGCAGTAATCGAGAAATCAAGGCGCGTTTGCCCTGTTCAGTTGCTCTGATTGGTATCTATGGCTCATTCACCTCGGACGATATTAACGAAAAGTCCGATCTTGACCTATTCATAGTGATGAACGATCCCGATGGTTACAAGATCACTTCATGCTTCATTGTGGGTTATGTCACACACGACGCTTTTTTGTACGACTGGGAACAAATTGAAGAAATGGCCCGATTCTCGAACCCGTTTGTCTCCACGTCGGTAGATCTCAAGATCGTCTACTATCTGGATGAGAAGAATAGTCAAAGATTCATGGAACTTCGCGATGCTGTTGATAAACGGCTGGCCCACCTTTTAGCGAGTAAGACCTGCAGAACATCAAAGTCCATTCCTAGGAGGCTCAAAAATGATACGCGTACGTAATGATGAGAGAAAAGCCTGAAATAGCCAAGTATGCGTCCGCCGGATTGACCCACTACTCAGAAATGATCGTATATCTCTTGAACAAAGCGTGCGAAGACTCGGAGAAAAACGTAGGCCAGAATAGATCGAGAGGATGCATAGATTATCGTCCGACCTTCTGGTTTGCTACCGTCTACAAGTTGAGACAGATTTGCTGCGATCGATCAAGAAAAACGAAACCTCGTTTATTCAATGTATCAAAGATGAAATTGTTGAGATCAAAAGCAAGGTACACAATATGAAAAGACTTTACCGGCAGGCTCTAGAAGGGTCTTACGAGGAAACTCATTCCGACTGATCGACATATCTGTTTTAAACGACGTCCAAAGCACATCGAAGCTGAAGGTTGTTCACGATATGGCCGTCACGCTTACCGGGAAATAGTCCCTTCGACCCCCAATGGTTGGACAAGAAGTCAGAGAATCACGGTTTTACGATCTGAATCGGAGTTTCATCGNNCTTCAAATTGAAAAACATAGACAATCTGCTAAACTGTAAATAGAACTATTTCTTGATCCGATACGTAAAACATAACATGTTGGGTAAGGTAGGTGTATTGTAATGAGAATAGACATTCTAGACAAATTAGCCAAGAAAGGTGATGTGTTTACCATAAACGATATTGCTAATGAGTTCAATATTCAGAGAAATGTCCTTTGGGTAATGCTTTCTAGGCTAGAAAAAGGAGGCTGGATAAGAAGAATAGAGAGAGGAAAGTATTTGATAATACCTTTGGGAAGAGAAAAGGACAGATATACNNGTAAATGAATTCCTTATTGGTTCATTGCTTGTTGATCCATATGCGATAGCGTATTGGTCAGCTTTGAACCATTATGGATTAACTGAACAAATACCAAATACCGTATTCATTGAAACAACTTCAAGAAAGGACATACGGGAAAAGAGAATCATTGGTATTAGGTACAAGATAGTAAGAATAAAAGAACACAAATTTTTCGGTATAGGAAAGACCTGGATCGATTACGATCAAATAAACATAACAGATAAAGAAAAAACAATAGTGGACTGTCTGGACAAACCGCAATACTGTGGTGGCATTGTAGAAGTGGCAAAAGCCATAAAAAGTGGAGAATATGATAAATATCGACTTGTTGAATACACAAAGAAAATCAATAATACCGGAGTCATAAGAAGATTGGGTTATTTGTGTGATTATCTAGATGTAGATATAAACCTACCCGCTATCAATACAAGGAACTATCTATATCTTGATCCAACAATGACACATAAAGGTCCAAAGAACTCAAAATGGATGCTCATAGTGAATCTGGATGAAAGAATATTGGGAGATTTAGAATGATTAGACCACAAGAAATCGAAGAAAAATCAGGTCAATTGGGAGTACCAATCTCGGCCATAGAAAAAGATTATGTGCAAAATTGGATATTGAAGCATTTAAGAGCAATAGACATGGTTCTGAAGGGTGGTACGGGCATTAGAAAAGTCTACTTTGAGAATTATAGATTTTCGGATGATCTCGATTTCACTTTGCTTGATGAAGTTGAGATTGATGAACTCAATGAACAAATCACTAATGCTGCAGAAAGAACACAAGAGGAAAGTGGAATAAGTATCATTAATAGCGGCATCAAATCGAACGATAATGGATACGAAGCAACCTTATCATTCCAAATAAAACAGAGAGGGGTAAACAGAACAAAAATAAAGGTCGATATTACAAAGAAATCGAATGAACACGTAATTCTTCCACCTAGCCTAAAGCAGATAATTCATCCTTATTCTGATCAGTTAGATTATGAAGTAAAGGTGTACCCGCTTGAGGAAATCATGGCAGAAAAAATTAGGAGTCTCTTTCAAAGAACAAGACCTAGAGATCTATATGATATATGGAAATTATGGGATAAGGTTGACTGGTCGATTATTTGAAGGCATCGTTCGGGAGAAGTTTCTCTTCAAGAAAATAGACTTTGATCTTGATAACTTCAGAAGCAATGAAAGAGACTTCGAAAACGCGTGGAAAAGCTCACTCGGAAACCAAATAAACTCACTGCCTGCGTTTAGTAATGTATTTGACGATGTTCTTCAAAAGCTACATGAAAAAAACTGGATGAATAAGCATCGTTAACCTTGAAAATGGAAGTGTTTAGCTAATAATCTCACGAAGGTATCGTATCAAAGCAGTTCATCCGGTAAGAGCACTTCGATGCCTTTATCTGGCATGAAGATCAGAGCGTTTTCCTACACGCATATCCGATTGTTTTCCAAATAGCATTTCACGGGTTCCGGCTCTGTATGACGGTTTATGATCAACGACCCACGTCTTATGAACCGCACTTCTCGGAAAACTATCGACTGCAAACGTGCTCCAACCGAACGAACACCTGTGTTACTGAATGTAAATAATGGAGTCCCTATTTTTCTAAGATCCGCTGTGCGCTTAAGAATAAGAACCCGCTGATAGCTGGTAAGAACCGATTCTTTAGCTCTTGTTCTTATAACTTGCATCTTCGAACTTGGAACTGATGACCAAGAACCTGGACGCGAAGCGTCAGAACGATGAACCGCTCTTGATAAAATAGACTCTGTCCGTATTTTTCTTAATCGGCTTTCAAAGATAGCTCTTCACGCCCTTCTATGAACTATCTGAAGCAACGCTGCGGGACTCAGGACAGTTACGAAATCGGCGGGAAAGTGTTTAGCATTCCCCGTAACGATCGGACTGTTAGTGGCTCTGGAGACTTCAACAAAAGGTAAATCCGATAGATCTGGAAGCTCCAAAGAGACAGGTTCGGGAGTCACAAGAAAACCCGACCTGACAAAGAAATCCAGAAGCGACCTTATATCGTCGCTCCTGAATCCAAATCTCGGTCTTTGAAGAACCCTCTCGTATTCATCGATAATTCTTGCATCGAAACAGGGAAGAACACGATTTGAGAGAATACAATTGAGAACACCTGCGGGACTTCCGTAAGGATTTATTAGAGCCGCGACAAGGACGTTTGTGTCTACTACAATCTTCATCTATCCGCTTTTCTGCTTTCAGAAATCTCTCTCTCAATTTCCTCTGAAGAAAGACTATCAAGACCGTTATTCAGAGACTGGAGCCGCATTCTTTCGACCGCGAGTTCAGCTTTTGCTCGTGCAATAGCCTTTATGAGAAATTCGAGATCCTCGTCTGCCCTTATCATTATTGCTTTAGGCTTCCCGTTAACTGTAACGATAACCTCCGATCCCTCATCAAGCGTTTTCCAGACCGCTGAGGGATTGCTTCTCAGGTCTCGAGTCGCTATGTACTTCATAAAACCACCTCCTGTACAAGTATATTGTACAATAAGACCTACATAATTACCTACACAATCGTAAATGCCAGTTCCGCTCCGCGGCCTAAGAACCAAGAACCTGGACGCAATGCGTCGGAACGAGGAACCGATCTTGAGAAAATGGAGTCTGTCCCTATTTTTACTAAAAGGCGCGATGGATGAAGCAATGGATCATGGATAATCAGATAAGAGTCATCACTGAGAACCGGAAGTTTTTCTGGGTTTCATCTGGCAAGGTAAAAGACAGCAAGAACTCCCAGAAAATTCGCCTTCTCCACAAACAAGGAATCGAAGGCCCACAAGAACATCTGGTTGTTGACAAAGAAATGAGATTCTAATGCCCCATCCGATTATCCCGTATCAGCCCGAAGTAATTCTATACGGGACACCGTTCTTTAAGTAATGGATCTTGCTCCCGCTCTACGCCCTCGATCCTAAACCAACCAAGAACTTGGACGCGAAGCGTCGGAACGAGGAAACGCTCTTGATAAAATAGAGTCTGTCCTCGTTTTTCCGTTTTTGAGATTATAGCAAAAAAGGAGTCCCTAATTTCCTATGGCAACCGCAAAGCGGTTCGTGTCGTGCTTCTTAAGCTGCCATTATGGTAGAATAATTTGGATAGAACACTAGGCAAATATTTATAATTACATAGTGTTCTATCCAAATAATCGCTGGAGGCCTTTTTAATGAGCAAGAAAACCGATATTGAGAAAAAAATAAAGTCCTGCTTCAAATATAATAATTATTTCCAGCAAACATCGCAGTTTCTAAAAGCGGGAATACATCCAAGAGAAATAAAGACGGCTCTAGAAAATGGATGGATTATCAGGATAAAACATGGTCTATATATGCTGGCAGATGCATACAATGGTCTTGAAACTGATCTTGTGGCAATTACTAAAGCAAGTAAATATACCGTTATATGTCTAGCTTCAGCACTCCAGTTTTATAACCTGACCACATACATCTCTCCTAAAATTACCATTGGTGTACCTAATAACGTAAGTCATCTCAAGTTTGAATATCCCCCCGTTAAACTCTATTACTTTGACAAAAGCACATACAAAATCGGTATTACCAGAATAAAAACGAATTCCGGGATTATAAGAATATATGACCTCGAAAGAACCATCTGCGATGCTTTCAGATTCAGGAAGGAACTTGGAGAAGACATTGCCGTTGAATCATTAATAAATTATGTAAAACGTAAGGATTCAAATATCTCAAAGCTAATGGAATACGCATCAATGCTTAGAATCAAAACGGTGATAACACCTTATCTTATACCCATTATAACATCCGCTATGGAGTGATTGTATGCGAAATATTGGGGCTTCGGTTAGAACGAAACTGTTGAACATTTCAAGACAGACAGGAAGATCCAATGAGTACTTGCTCATACAATACTTTTATGAGCGTTTTCTCTACAGATTAGGAAAATCAAAATACAGAAATAGATTGATACTCAAAGGCGGAATGCTGTTGATATCCTACGATTCTCTAAATAGATCAAGGCCTACAAAAGACCTAGATTTTCTTGCAAAGGGGCTTCCAATAAAAGCAGACAAGGTAAAACCAATTATTGAGGAAATACTTAATTCCGCAGACTCGAATGATGGGGTGCTATTTGATGCAAACAGCATTCAGGTTGAGCAAATAACAGAAGATCAAGATTATACAGGAATTCGGGTCTTTTTTGTAGCTCAGCTTGCCAATACTAAAGTAAAGACCCGACTTCATTTGGATATTGCCGTGGGAGACAGCATTGTTCCAAGTCCGATTGAAATGGAATATCCCGTACTTCTTGATTTTGAAGCTCCTAAGGTTATAGCTTATTCCAAAGAAACAGTTATAGCTGAAAAGCTTGAGACAATTGTCAAAAGAAGCACGGCAAATAGCAGGTTGAAAGATTTCTATGACATATACTACCTTGCTCAAACAACCAATTTTTCTCTCGATGTCCTCTCCAACTCAATAAAATCAACCTTCATGAATCGAGGAACTCCTCTTCCAGAAGAAACTTTCTTTCCCGAAATGATCAAAGACGATGCTGGTATGGAAATACGGTGGAAAGCCTTCATTTCAAGACACGGACAACTTACGGATATTTCATACCAGGAATTGGTTAAAAAGCTGGATTCTTTTACCAGACCAATTATAATGAAAAACCAAGAGGAAAGTATTTGGGATTTCAACACATGGTGCTGGGCATCTACCTTATAAACCAACAAAAATAACAAAGGAAAGAACACCTTTGAGAACTATCCCTGTTTTTCAAGGCTCCCTCACTCGTTAGCGTGCAACTCGGTTTTCAGCTTAGCTAGTATATCAACAACCACGAAGTGGTTCGAAACAATTCCATAGGAGTTCGTGACACCGGCTTAGTCGGTCGTGTCAATCCCGAAGGGATTCGCCCCGCTGCAAAGCAGCTCTTGCCTAAACCCAAGGCGCATCTCTTGACCCTACCATTTTCCCGTAGAAAATGCGACCATATTTTCTGCAGCGTCACTTTTTGTCGGTCTACCCCTTGGCCTTCTTTTAAGTGAAACGCTTAAAACATTTTCGAATTCGGCAACCTTTTCATCGCTGAAGAACGGCTTTCCATCTGAACAGAGCTTTTGTTCAATGGGTTAGACACAACAAAATACAGCATCTAACTGTTCGCTCTTGGATGATTCATCATCACCACTTCACTTCTTCTTGTTTTACTACACCTCATTTACTTGTCCAATTCCCCTCGTGGTGAAAAAGGCAAAGAGATACCTCTTCTTGTATCACTTTTGTCTTCATCTCTCTTTGCACTGCTCTCCTGAATGAAGAACTATATGACGCAAATGTAAATAAAGGAGTCCCTATTCTTCCAACTTTCCTATTTTTCTCAACGTTTCCGAGCGAAAATGTGGACTGACGGGATCCTGACGTCTGTCCCCGTTTTTCGCTACTACAATAGTGTCATCCCATGTAATCCCGTAGTACTCTCATACGGGATCTAGATCGGGGTCTTATGCCGTTGATCCTGAACCAACAACCAACGAAGAACAAAGCTCCTAGCTCTGGAACGAGGAACTTGGGCGCAGCGCGCCGGAACCGCCCTTTCGCTCTTGATAAAATGGAGTCCCTATTTTTCTCTGAATTAAATGCTGGAGCGTTTGCTGGAAAGAATTTCATCATCACGCTACCAATCGAACTTCATCTTGAAAGGTAAATTTCTTATCGCATCAATAGTAGGCCTTGATACAAGGGCGACCATGGATATGGACGGGACCATTAAAGGGCTAAAGGTGAATGCTGAAAGTATATCAAACATGCAGAACGAGGTCTGTGCGATAGAAATGTGAATAATGAAGTCCCTATTTATAGAAAGGCCTTACTTAGTGTGGTTTGGTTGAAGANNGAAGATTCAGGAATTCATGCGGAAATTGATATAATTGTTCTTGTATAGCCTAAGCAGCGCAGGAAGAAGGGAGGGTTCTCCGTGAGAGTCGTTCTTGAGAATATCGGGCCGATAAAAAAAGCAGACATTTCGGCCGGTGATCTGACCGTTCTCGTCGGGCCACAAGCAACGGGTAAAAGCATCTTTCTTCAGTTGTTCAAGTTCTGCGTTGATCACGCCGACATAGTCAGAGAATTGAAGAAGTTTGGCTTTGATTGGAAGAATGAGCTCGAGAGTTTCTTGCCAGTCTATTTTGGCGAAGGGATGCAGGCGATATGGAATTCTCAGAGCTACATTGGACTTAACGGAAGAAAGTTTCAGATCGAAACTCACGTGAAGAGATCAGGCGGAGAAGACAGTGAGGCCAAGGTGTTTTATATACCCGCTCAACGAGTTCTGATTATCTCTGCCGGGTGGCCACTTCCTTTCACCTCTTTCGATCCTACGTACCCTTTCGTTGTTAAGGATTTCAGCGAGAAGATCAGGCGCATAATGGATTCCGGCCTTGGGAGCGGCGATACCCCAATTTTTCCGAGAGACGGATACTTCAAGAAAGAGATAAGGGACGCGCTGCAGAAATCCATAATGAGAGAAGGCAAACTGAAACTAGATATAGGCCTCAGGAAAAGAATCATGCTGGAGGTTGCAGGAGTATCAATGCCCATCATGACTTGGTCTGCAGGCCAAAGAGAATTTGCGCCCTTACTACTTGGGTTGTTCTGGCTGCTGCCTTCGGCAAAAGTCTCGAAAAAGCAAGGCGTGAACTGGGTCATTGTTGAAGAGCCAGAAGCAGGCCTTCATCCGCTTGCAATTAGGGATGTCTTTCTTACTATAGTCGAACTGCTGAGCAGGAATTATAAAGTCTTGCTCTCAACCCATTCTTCGGGAATAATCGAACTTGTTTGGGCGATAAATGAGATTGTATCTCATCCTGAAGCAACTGC
>NZ_DJHG01000046.1:11237-13049 GCF_002432955.1 Mesotoga sp. UBA5825
GACAAAAAGAGGAAGCTTCTCCTCGACCTTTTCGAACTAAAAACAACGCCAAATACAAACAAACTAATAAAGGATCTTGAGAACAAGAAGCTCATTGTCAACTACTTCAGACCAACCGAGACTGGCGTGGTGACTGAAGATATTTCTTCACTCGATCCCGGGAGCGATAAGAAGTCAGTGTCGGAATGGGGTGGCCTCGTAGAATTCACTTCCAAGACAAACGAGATCGTAGCACAGCTCTGGAGGTAGAAAATGGATCAAATGCAGCCCATAATGAATTCATCACTTGGCCCATGTATAAAGAACGGACTTCAAGCAATTGGAAAGCCTGACAGAGTATGTCTCAAGAACACGAGAACCAATGCAAAGAGCGTTGATATAGATAGCTGCCTTAAAGAGGATTATCCGACTGAGAATAGATGGGACTATGCTGTTTTCATCGAGAGTGATGCTGTTCTGAAAACAGCATTCATAGAGATTCATCCGGCAAATGAATCCGAGGTCGATGAGGTGATCAAGAAGGCGCAATGGATGAAGCGATGGATCATGGATAATCAGATAAGAGTCATCACTGAGAACCGGAAGTTCTTCTGGGTTTCATCTGGGAACGTAAAGATCACCAAGAACTCACAGAAAATACGTCTTCTCCACAAACAAGGAATCGAAGGCCCACAAGAACATTTGGTTGTTGACAAGAAGATGCGAGGCTGAAACATTGTAGAGATTGATTTATTCGTCTTTGAAGGCAGTACTTAAGGAAAATGGGTTAGTTAGCATCTCCTCATTTGGTCATCCCCTGGTGTTTCTGTACGGGATGTCGTTTGTTTCAAGGACGGCTCTTTCGCTCTTTTGCGGACCATCAAAGATAATCACTTACGTACTGGGATGGGGTCTTGCAGTTAACATTGCCGCGCAGCGCACTTTGCAGACAAAGCTTGTCTCCTGTTATAAGCAAGGCATCACGGGATGCCGCTAATGAGATAAAATGATTGTCCGGAAGATCCGAGCTGAAACTAACTAACCGGTAGTCATCGACAATCTCTACAATCTCAATACAATATTCTATGAAGTTGGAAAGACTCTCTAAACTAACGTTTCTGTACTTTTCCTTTTCTTTAAGTCTTACTACGAACCTTCTCAACTCTTGTGGGAATATTCCTGGTTCGATTACCTCCTGCTCGAGTGCCTTCACGACGACCATGCTGCACGTCTTAGAGCCGAGCGCTGCTGAAATCACGACGTTTGTATCAATGACGACCTTCATCTTTCATCTCTCTTCTCACCTCGTCAAGAACTTCCAACCCTTCTTCTTCGCTTAGGCCAATCTTTCTCGCTTCTTCTTGGGCCTTTGAAAGATAGTAGTTCATCAAGTCCTCCTTAGAAACCGGTGATATCTTCATGACCGGAACCCCACGCCTAAGAATCAGAAGCTCCTCTTTTCCGTCAACAATCTCACTGAACCTGTTTCGAACGTCCCTAACATTAACCGTCTTCACAATCATCACCTCGCTATTATTGTATCACTTATGTGATCCTTCGTGATACACAAGTAACACACTAATTATCGATCAAACTAACTTCACCTCGCCATCTTAGCAGGGAGTTTAGGATGAGCGGCCATTCATTCCTATGGAAGGCACTAGTCATGGAATCCAGAAGGTGAAGTGAAATAGTCATATTATGAACTGAAGCTGGATTTGGATTGGCGTTGCGGGTAGAACAGATGCAGAATCATGTTCATATGACCGATCGTGGTTCTCCCGCTTCGGGCGAACAGCCGTTCGCACCTACAAAAAAACTGTATGATCTTAT
>NZ_DJHG01000047.1:0-9622 GCF_002432955.1 Mesotoga sp. UBA5825
AGAGATCAATCAAGTATTTCCATAGCCGAAAAGGGGCGAGGGATCCGCTTCATGCAAAGAAGGGTCGCCACTAGAGGCGAAATTTGAGATAGGTCCTCGTTTCAGGGCTGGGAGATCCTCTTCGTTCCTCACAGCGATCAGCGGGGTTTCAGCTTCTAAGCGTACAGCGGTTCTTAAGATTGCAACTGCTCTAATGCGGAGAATGGCGAACCGACAACGGTCAACGATTACTGCAACTCAGAACTTGTAACTTGCAACTGTAATACACACCCAAAAGGCAGGAAGGAAAAGACAACCTTCCTGCTTTCTCATGAACTATGACTCCTTAGTTCCATTCAGGCAGGCCGGAAATGACCGAGCACGTTCACGGCTAAGCATCAAGCATCAAAAGGGGATTCGTGCGGAATCCACGAGCTCGGCAAAGAGTGCATCCTGTGTCATACGGATGGCTGGAGCAAGCAAATGTCTAGAATGAAATCTTTGACAATTTCCTCCCACAGTGAAGATTTCGAGTCTGACCCTTAGAATCTGAAAACCAGTCGGAGAGTGTAGCTGAGAGCTATCGATAAAAATCGGGTGTCTATTTGCTCATTGCGGGGAGAGTCTTTGCCTCCCATAGACGGGGCTGGGCACCTAACTAGTCAATGCGTTGTAGTGGGTGCCTTCTCATCTGTTCGATTCGACAGTGGTTGGTTCGTTGATTGAGTCTATGAAAGCCTGTGAGGAAGAGTTTGCTTTTGTCAGGTTTATGAGAGCGAATACCATGATGATTACAGCAACCGCCAGTCCTATTGATAGCGCTATGCTCACTTTGCTTTGCACTCTGCCCCAGTCGATTTTCGACATCTCATCACCCAACATTAGTATACCATACTCTCTCAAACAAGCTCACGATCCGTAGCTATCGCTGCATGGCTATAATTATCATCAGGATTGAAATCAACGCATTTGAGCCCGGAGAATTAAAGACTACGGTTATACAAAAAAATCACCAAGGCATTGCCGATGTCCTAGGGGTTTGTCGGGTTCAGTCTTCGTCCTCGCTCTTTCCCAGATCCTCGTCGAAACTGTAGAAGGTTTCGTCCCAGTAGTCGATCGGGCAGATCTCGTCTTCGGACTTGAATACATTCCCCGATCCAACGACCGTGCCGTTGAATTCTTCACCCCCACACTCGCACTCGGTACATCTGTTGAGGTAAAGATCGAGTCCGTGCCAGATGTTGTCGTAGAAGAGGTTGTCTTTGAGTGTGGTTGTGGAAGATGAGTTTATAAGTATTCCGTTTTCGACGTTTTTCGTGATTATGTTTCCCACAAGAGAACCGGTTGCGTCTCCACCGAGCGAAACTCCTATCGTGTTTCCTGTGAATGTACAGTTCTGGATCTGGTACTTGATATCGTTGGTTAGGCTTATCCCCACTCCGTTTCTTTCAAATACGGAGTTCTCTGCAATCACTGTTGCGCTGCCATATGCGTAGATTCCTGCGAGTCTGGTTTCGAGATGATCTTCATTGTCCATTCCGAGATAGCAGGTTATGTGTGAGTCGATTACTTCAATGGTCATTCCGGTGCCGCTGAAAGAGATTCCGAATCTTCCGCCCGCAATGAAGGAGTCTACTATCTTGCCCGAGGATCTCGATACGTTGATTGCCGCGCCGCTCGAAATGACAGTGACGCTCTCGATCGAGAAATTTGCAGCGCCCCTGACAAATATCCCGAGATCTTTTCCTTCTTCGGGTGTTATTATAACCTCGTCTCTGGACGATCCTATAAGCTTGATCTCCTTGCTTACAGTCAGACCCTCTCTGTATGTTCCGGGGAGAATCTTCACCGTATCTCCGGCCTTCGCGTCATCTATTGCTGCCTGTATGGTTGAGTACTGGCCGTCCGGGTCGCCGACCACCAAGATGCCGGCCTCGCCTTGTCCAAGGCTGATCGAGCTTATTACAAAGCATACGAGCAGCACAAAAAGAAGCTTCTTCATGGTAACACCTCCGTCTACTTCTGATCTTTAGTCTAAACCATCTACATGAAATAAGAGAGAACTGTTACTAATAGGGTGTTAAGCATTGCTATCGAGGCGTGGGGTCTTCATCGAAGCGGTGTGTCGGAAAAGGGAATGAGTCCTTCCCGCGAGCCGATTTCGACAATGCAGGTGCTAGAATTTCTTGTCCTCTTCAATGCATGGATGAAGAAAGACTTTCGCTCCATTGTATTTGGGAGGAGAGCAGCAAACTGGGGATGGGGGTGCATCTCGCTCAGAACAGTCATCTGTGAGATCTAATGACATTACAGCGATAGGAGCTCTTCTCGTTGACTGGAACGCTTTGATGAGAGCATGGTTGCAGACGGGCTTCAAGGTGCACACTCTCCACCGCTCTAGCGGGGATTGAAGATCAAGAGCACAGATGAGCGTATTCTAAGGGTCTGTGATATTTTTGAGACTTAGGACTAGACGATCGAACTCCAAAAAAGAAGATGAGGGTAGAGATGAGCTTCGATGCGGGGTTTAGATAGTAGACGAGGAAGCGCTAATCGAGAGTAGCGTTGCAGGCGGGCATTCTTTCTAAAGCAAGGATCGAGATGAAACTTAAGCAAGGGACGAAAGTGAGAGGACAGGAGTTTCATGGAATGTGCTTCGGATGAAAGTTATTTTGCAGAGGGGGCGAAGAGATGAAAAAGATAATTCTGTCAATATTATCTTTGGTCGTTGTGTTGCTGTTGCTTTCGGGTTGTTTCATTTTAGGCCCGACGATAAAGGTGAGTGGACTTGTGAGCGATTTCGAGAAGTATTGGGAAGCGGAGAACTCTGTAGAGCTTGCGGGGCTGTACACAAATCCGGCCGTAATAAACACGGCGTCCAAATCGCACTCGCAGATCATCGATGCCTATTCAAGCAGATTTGAAGGAAGGAACGTCATTCACTTCGACAGGACGAGCAACGTTGACGTTGATTTCAACGAGGGAGTCACGGAAGCCAGAGTGGAATTCAGCGTAGAAATCAAATGGAATTCCGGACCGATTGACTACAGGACTTACATCTGGAGGATTAAGAACGAATCTGGCAAATGGCTCATTTCCAGATCCAACGAGTATTGATTTGTGCTTTCAAGAGAAACGTCCTTCTGTAAGAGCCGCTTAACGCTGGAAAGAGCAAAATACGTTAACCGTCAGCGGTCCTCCGCTCTCCGATGGAGACAGAGAAGACGCTTTGAGTTTTAGAAGAAGCTTCGCGCTAAGAGCCGTTATTGGTGATACGTAGTTAGTGGTTGGCCAAGAGCAAAGAATGGTAAAATCTGGTTTGTCAAAACCAGCTCCGTTCGTCGGCCTGACAATTTCCTGGTCTGGGTTTGCCATGCTCTGGAAATATGACCTTGACCAAGAACAAAGAACAGATCCTCGCTTTGGANNCCGAAGAACAGATCTTTCCTCTCGGACACCCAACGGAGAACTTCTTCTCTTCCAAGCGATAAGCAAACAGCGGTTCTTTGGAGCGTTTACCGGCTTTTAGCCCGCGAAGCGGAACTGGCCACCGAAGGTGACTGACTTTTCTCCCGCCTTCTCGTAAGCGCAGCGAACATCTCGACAATGCTCTTTCTCAATATGATCTTATCGGAGGACGGCTCTTCAAAGCGCACAGCGTCTTCTAGCAAGCGGATCTTTCAGCGTTCAGCGAAAAGCGGCTCTTACATTCGAGATCCCGATCAGTTGCATATCGGGATGACAAATGTTCTTTTTCGTGATTCTTACATGATCCCGGTCAGAATCTTGGTCTTCCCGTGAGCACAGCGAACATCTCGAATTTGCGGATTCTCCCCCTATATACAGTTTTATATTGCCCTTCGCTGGATTTCATTTTTTTGTTGTGAAGCTCCATATTGGGCCGGCTACGCCAGACAACCCCTCGTTTCTTGCAACTATCTTCCAGTAGTATGTTGTGTTGGGCGAGAGACCGCTCTTGGTGTAGCTGTTAGTAGTTCGATTTGATATGAAAAGAGTGGGATTGTGAGCTGTAGAGAGGTAGAGATCATATAGTACCGGATCTCCGTCGGGGTCTCCGCCTTCCCAGGACAGGGTCACCTCGAAGTTCGTATCCTTTGCACCATTTGCCGGGAAGGGACTTGACGGGACGTTGGGGAACGACTTGACCGTTATCGTGAATGTCTTGTCAGTAGACAATCCCTTTTCATCCTCCGCCCTCACTGTCACTGTGATGTTGCCGAGAGGCCCGCTGACTGTCCACTCGTAAAGGCTCCCTGTAATGGTTCCTGGTCCTCCTATTAGCTTGTACGATATAAGATGACCGTCCGGGTCTGAGCTGTACTCGGCAAGGTTGATCTGAAAGTGCTCTTCAATATTCTTGACAATCGTTTCTATAACTCCCCATTCTGGCTTGCCATTCTTGATAGGACAGCCTGTAAGAAAGAAAAAAACAAGTGCCAAAACCACTATCAGGCGAACATTCTTCATCTCATTCTCCTCCACGATCCGAATTAGGAGATGAAATCAATAGTTCGTCCGAAAAGTGAGTACCTATCTACCAAACATCTCCCTATTGATTCTAGAACGGAGCTGGTCGATTCAGTCTCTAGCGGCCAGACTCTCTTCTTGAGAATTCTTCGGAAAAGAGTGCGAACACTTCTTTGTTCGTTTCTGTACGTCTCCATGTGTGGTATAAACGGAGTAGCGGGAGTCGTAGTGCGTGACAACAGAGCTATTCGGTTGTCTGATCATCGTATCATGCGGATAATGATGATTGGTCTCTTCGTGATTAAAAGTCGCTGGTGATATAATTATGGTGCAAATATCTTAACGTCTAAATAGGATAGGTGGAGGTGTTTTATGCTTAAGAAAGGATTGTTACTGGGTGTTTTTGTGGTTCTGTCAGCTTTGATGCTTGCCGGAATCGTTGGTGCAGTGGCCGAGATTGATAAGTACGGTAACGTTCATACGAATATTCCGATGGAAGCAGTTGTTTATGCCGCCATTGAAGCTGGAGATCTTGTTTACGTGACTATGGGCACTACAACGATCATGGTTCCATTCGTAACTACATACGGCGATGTCGACAGGGGACAGCCGNNTGGCAAGGTATTCCGGCGACCATGTTCTTCTTGCCATCAACTATGGCAATTTCGCTCAGACCTACGGACTTGCCGTTGGAGATCTTCTTAATATGGGGCTTATTGAGAAGGGGGCCTATAGGGACGAATTGGAGATCAGACACCTTGTAAGAACGGATGTAAGGGATGATTATGCTAGCGATGAGATCTTTGCAAACTTCAGGGAAGTAACGATTGGAGAGATCGCACCCGGTAAGCTATACAGATGTTCCCATCCTTCAATCAGCGATCCCAGGTCGCCTTACGCATCGGCCCTAATAGAGCAAGCGGGAATCAGGACTGTAATCAATCTCTCCGATTCAGACGAAGAGCTTGCTTCGAACTGGGAGTACTCGGAGTATTACAAGGCAATCGGTGAAGCCGGAAACCTGATAAACCTAAATATGGGAGTAGATCCTCTCGCTGAAGATTTCGCGAAGAAACTTGGAGAGGGCCTGAGATTCATGATCTCTCACGAGCCGCCGTATCTGATCCACTGCGTTGAAGGCAAGGACAGGGCCGGAATCGCCTCCGCTCTGCTTGGAGCGATTATGAACGCAAAGACCGACGAGATCTACGCGGACTATGTCAAATCCTATGAGAACTACTACAATGTGAAGCAGGGAACGGCAGCCTACGATGCAGTGAAGAAGATTATCGCCGATCTCTTCGTTCTTATGAACAATGGCAATCCAGTTGACGATGTCAACGTCAAGAGCGTTGCGCTTGACTACCTGACGAAGAGGGCCGGTCTCACTTACACAGAGATCGCCGCTATTCAAGATATTCTAAGATAAATAGGATACTGAAGGTGTTATTATCGAGAGGCGGTGTTGAGCCGCCTCTTTTGATAGGATTTTGGTGGTGGCTGTATGTGGGATGCGTTGAATGAATTTGAGCTTTCGTTAATGAATTCGCTGAACTCGGCAATATCTGGAGAGGTAATGGATCTGTTCCTTTCTTTTATGCTGTTTCTCGAAAGGGGGGCCCTCGTATGGATACTACTGACGGTCCTTCTCCTCTTCGACAAGAGGTTCCGCAGGGCCGGCTACATGACTTCACTGGGGCTGGGGATAAGTCTGCTTGTCGCCTTCGTTATCCTTAAGCCTGTCTTCGGGAGGTTGAGACCACTCGAGTTTATCGAGGGGTATGCGATAATCTTTCCGATTCCCGAAACTTACTCCTTCCCATCTTCTCCGGTTACTATCTCATTTGCCTACACCGCCGTTCTCTGGAACAACGTCAAGATGCTCAGAGTCCCCCTTGTCCTGCTCTCTGCTTTCATAGCGCTTGCCGAAATATACGTCTATTTCAGTTATTTCTCGGACGTGGTCGCCGGGGTTGTACTCGGAGCGCTATGCGGCATCATTACCGTCGGACTATTCGAGAAGTATACAATTATCAAACCTGAGAATAACGACAAATCCGGAAACTTGCAGTAGTCACTCCACTCTTTCATCGATGCTTACCATTCGACTATGGCTCTAAATAGGTCATTGTCGCCTGGAGCCAATCTCATCAGAGTGCCGTGAAAGGTAAAAGCACAGGAAACGGCGACAACCTTGCCTCCGTTAACACTGGATGCGGCGACGAGCGGAATCGGGGCTGGCGTCTGTAAAACAGGAACCTGTTCCTCCCCGGCCGGAATATACGTTGTGAAAATCGCCGTCGTTTCTGCCCACATTACAACAGAAGCATTGTCTCCACGGTTAGTTTCGTTGAGTTCATCATCGCGATTTTCTGTGAAAGCGAAGAAGAAATAGAATGAGCGGCGAAGTTGTCTGAGGGTATCATGAGTTTGTTTCCGCCGAGGTTATTGACTGTATCCGTTACAAGCCCCCATACGAAGCCTATGCCGGTGCCGAGATGGACTTCAAGACCGCTCCGGTAATAATCGACGCCCTTGTAAAGCGAGCGAAGATTGGGCTTATGGGATTCACTCTTGCCGATGATAAGTATCTCTCAAGCATACGCTGGTGGATGAAGAACATGCGAGACTGGGAGATAGAGAAAGACTGGATAGTTCCTACCTACGGCACGATTCACTCAGTCGCAACGACAATAAGGGCATTCACAGAAGAGGGAGACGGCGTTATCGTACAGCCTCCTGTCTACAACAGGTATGAACAGGCAGTCAGAAGGACGAATCGAGAGATAGTAAGCAATCCTCTGATCTACAAAGACGGAAAGTACTCGATGGATTTCGACGACCTTGAGAGATGCATGAAGGTTGATAAGAACAGGCTTTTCGTATTGTGCAATCCTCACAACCCCATTGCGAAAGTGTGGCGGCCTTCAGATCTAGAGATAATCTCCTCACTTGCTCAAAGATATAACGTCCTTGTCTTCAGTGACGAGATATTCGGAGAGATAACCTTCAACGGCAATTCGACAATTCCTTACGCTAAGGTCGCTGGAAACGAAAGCCACTCGATAGTTGCGACCTCGCTGGGAAAGGTCTTCAATTTCACGGGCGTTAACAATGCAAATATGATTATCCCCGATTCCGAAACAAGAGATAAGTTCAGGGTTCAGCGGGATGCCGATCATTATGGAAGCATAGATCCTCTGACCCACGCGGCGGTATGTGCCGGATACGGACCGAAAGGCTCTGACTGGGTACGGGAGATGAAGAAATATGTTGCTGAGAACATAAACATGATCAGGAATTTCTTTAGAAGCAACATTCCAGATGTTAGAGTATCCGAAGTAGAGGGGTCCTTCGTGATCTGGATAGATTGGCGCGGCCTTCGGTTAGATGATGACGAGCTGCAATCCTTTCTGCTTAATGAGGCATACCTCGACCTAGACCGTGGTATAAACTATGGAATAGGGGGAAAGGGATTCACACGGATGAACGTTGCTGCACCTAGAGGCAAGATAGAGGAATCACTGGGTTACCTTTTCGATGCAGCTGCAAGACGCGGATACCCATTATCTGAGACTTATAACAGGTGGAGGTGAAGATTGATTCTTATGAAGAAACTGATTGAAGACTACTTCGAGCAAAACAAAGGACTCATGATAAGAGACATTATGAGACTGGTAAGAATAAAGAGCGACAGGGAAGAAGCGAAAGAGGGTAGACCGTATGGCGATGGGCCGGCGGAAGTACTGGCTGCAGCTCTGGAAATGGCATCTGAAATGGGATTTAGGACCAAGAATTACGACAACTACGTTTGTGCTGTCGATTTCAATGAACTCGAAAACAAGCTGGACATCCTGGCCCATCTCGATGTAGTACCTGGGGGAGACGGCTGGTCGGTTACGGAGCCTTTCGATCCAGTCGTCAAGGACGGAAAGCTTTACGGTCGCGGAACGATCGACGACAAAGGTCCTGCAGTAGCTGCTCTATACGCCATGAAGGCTGTAAGGGATCTTGACATCCCCCTAAAAGCCGGCGTCAGACTTATTTTAGGAACAGATGAGGAGTGTGGATCATCCGACATACGCTACTACTATGGAATCGAAAAGGAGGCTCCTATGACCTTCTCGCCGGATGCGAGTTTCCCGGTTGTGAATATAGAAAAGGGAGGGCTCCAGGGAAAGTTCGAATCCAGGTTTGAAGAGTCAACCGAGACTCCAAGGGTCGTGAGCTTCAAGGCAGGCATCAAGAGCAATGTCGTTCCCGGTGAAGCATCTGCGGTTGTCGAAGGAATCGATCCTGAAGAGATCAGAGATTACTGTGATGCCGTAAGCGAACTGAGTGGCATCTCGTTCAACTTAACCACTCAGGGGGAAAAGACTACAATCACGGCTAAAGGACTTCAAGGTCATGCTTCGACTCCAGATAAGGGGAGAAATGCTTTGACGGGTTTGCTGGAGGTCATCTCAAGACTCCCGGTTTCTCATAGTACCGGCTTTGAACGGCTGAAAGCTCTGAACTCAGTATTTCCTCACGGAGATTGGCTAGGTGAGGCTGCTGGCGTTGCGATGAGCGATGAACTCTCCGGCAAGCTTACAATAAGCCTTAATATGATGGATTACGATGGTTCAAGCCTCAACGGGACGTTCGATTGCAGGGCTCCTTTATGCGCAACGAAAGAGAACCTCCTTGATGTAATTAAGGCAAAACTGGCCGAGTATGGCATAGTTCTGCAAAACGATGATATAAAACCTCCTCACCACGTTCCCGGTGACTCGGAATTCGTCAAGACACTTCTTAGATGTTACGAAAACTACACCGGAAAGAAGGGATACTGCATCTCGATGGGAGGTGGAACGTACGTTCATCGACTGGAAAACGGTGTAGCATTTGGGAGCACTATGCCCGGCAGCGAAAATAACATGCACGGACCGGATGAATTTGCGGTGATTGAAGATCTGCTGACCAGTGCGAAGATATTCACACAGGCGATAATCGAGCTTTGCGGATGAAGAGCAAAGGATCAGTTGCAAGTTGTGAGTTGTGAGAACAAAAAACGAGGCTAGAGGTTGGTTGTAGGAAAGAGCGGAATAAGACGCAAGGCGCCGGAATGCATCGGCGGACGCAAGGCTGGGAAGAACATCCCAGGTCGCAATGC
>NZ_DJHG01000093.1:0-18344 GCF_002432955.1 Mesotoga sp. UBA5825
GTCCACCGTCCACCGAAGATCCCGCTGTGCGCTTAAGAGCGAGGACCCGCTGGTCGCTGAAAGAGCCGCTGCACGCTTAAGAGCAGAAAACCCGTTCTACGCTGTGAAAAGCCAAAACCCTGGACATGCCTTCAACGCTCTTTTTCATTCTTTGTCAAAGAAGAGAGAACGGCTAACGCAGAATCGTTCCCGCATCTTGGAACTGATTTTTCCTTTCGGAGAACGGAGAACCGTTTACATATAACCGTTCCTGCAACTTGCATCATGGAACTTGCAACTCTCGGTCTTGGAGAACGGAGAACCCATAACGGACAACCATTTTCTTATTCAACTCGCAACTTGTCACTGGCAACTGTTTCAAAGATCGAGATTCTGACCAGCATGTCAGAATAACGGGATGAGGTTAGGGAAGGGTTTCGACTTTGCGTCACCAGGAAAGAGAAATGAAGATCGGATCTGAAGGATCGGAGCGCACGACTCTGCTTATGCAGACCAGTCGGGCTTTGCCCGACGGCATTGCACACAAATATACTAGTCAGTGCAATTCGTTTTGTTTCAATAGTGGCTGACTTCAATATTCTGGCCGTCCCGTGGGCGAAGCGAACTTCTCGAAAGGATTTCTCTCGTCTCCTCTCGATCTTATCGGTGAACGCGTCCTTGCTTTCGGACGGTCAACGACTCTTCATTTTCAGTGTCTGCTTAAACGAGTGTGGACTGCGACTGGAATGAAAACTCGCGTGCCTCCGAATTTTTCCTGAAGTGACTTACCTAATTCTTACGGTCTCGTCTCTATCGACATTTCCCTTGGAATCATGAATCACTAACTTGCCTTCAGGACTGCTGCCAGCTAACTCCGAAGCAGCGGTAATTGTATCGACCTTTTCGTCAAACCGATTAATGATTCTCTCTTCACTTTCGTGATCGACTATCCAGGATCCTTAGTTGGTCTCACATGGTAGATGTCTTCAATAATCTCTTCACTAATACTCGGAATCTTGCGTAGTTCTTCATGGTGATCCATGAAATATACCTCCTACACATCACTGACAAATCATAGAACTGCGAAGTTCAAAAGCTCATCCAATGTCGCTCTCGGAACTCGACTCTCTTGCGAACAAAGCGGCGCCGTAAGCTCCCATTATATCGGGTATTTCGGGGATGAGGATCTCCGTTCCAAACAACTTATTCAAAGCCTCCACTACCCCGGGGTTTCTCGCAACCCCTCCGGTGAAGACAAGAGGTTCTGGAGATCCCAATCTTGAATACATCGCTCCCACTCTTCTTGCTATCGCCTTGAATAGACCGGCCGAAATATCCTCAATTCTTTCTCCCAATCCTATCAGCGAAACAACTTCAGACTCGGCAAATACAGTGCAAACCGAACTGATCGAAATGTCCTTCTTTGATTTTCGGGCAAGCGACGACATCTCTTCGGTGCCAAGCTCAAGAGCAGAAGCCATCACTTCAAGAAACCTTCCCGTTCCGGCGGCGCACTTATCATTCATTGCAAAGTCTTCTACACTTCCCCCGGAATTCAATCGGATAACTTTGCTGTCCTGACCGCCTATGTCGATGATTCCTCGGGCTTCGGGGTAGAGTTCGAAAACGCCTCTGGCGTGACATGAGATTTCTGTGATCTTATCACTTGCAGATGATACGAGCAGCCTTCCATAGCCCGTAGAAATGCACTTTCCAATTTGATTTCCATTCTTGCGGGAGAATTCGGTCATCTCCTGTATAAGAACTTCTGCTGTATTCGAGGCCCTAATTCCCGTTTTCAAAGTCTTCGAGAAGAGTATCCTGCCGTTCCCGTCAACCAGAACGCCATTGGTAGTCGTAGAACCTGAATCAACTCCTGCGTAAATCACCGTACTTCCCTCCTCAGCATGCGATACTGATCTGAAGTCACTCTTCTCCATCAAAGCCCCGATTCTTGTGGTCAGCTGTCCATCTGAATTTAGAGGAAAATCGAGTTCAACTCTGTAACTCTTTCCGTTGTCGCCGGCACGAACAAAGTCGAAGAAGTCGCAAAACTTAGGAACCACAAAGACAGTCGCATCTGCTCTGTCATCTGAAGCTGGAAATGGCTCGGAGAAGCGACCACAAGGAGATCTCCACCTCAGCAGACGTTCGGCAATCGCAACCAGTGGTTCGATGTTATCGGCGGTCTTGCTAGAAAACGGTCTTCTTCCCAGGCAGGTCTCATTTGATACTGTTATTGCGCCGGCCTTCTCCACTGCATTATCGAAGCTTTTCAGATCAGTCACTCCGCCGCTAAGTGCAATCCGTTTTCCCGGTCCATCGCTCTTGGCAATAGAAGGGCTCACTTCGGCTTTCCTGCCATCTAGCGCCGAAAGGTAAAGCCTTGATAACTCCGTCCCTTCAACCAGCATTTCATTTGCCTGCACATACTCCACAATATCGTTGAATCGGTTTATTCCAGTATGCAGGTCAACTGTAATACCGGAGTTCTGGAGGAAAGCTGTCAGACCGACAAGCTCGCGGCAAAGGAATTTCACCGCGTCAGCATCTCTCTTCCACGGAAGTCTGAGGATGAAAACCTTGGCTGACGAAAGCTCTGAGAGAAGATCTCCGACTCTGCGCATCGCATCACAAGAGTCGGCTATCAAGAGACAATCATCTGAATTCAGTTCCATCCCTTTTTTGTAGACGGTCTTTGCATAACCGCACAAATTGCATCCAAGTTCGTGACAAGAGGTCGGAGCAGAGGAGGTGATTCTGTGGAATTCACAGGCGCTTCCGAGCATCACTTCCATTGGTATGTAGCTGCATGAATAATAGATCATCTTCTCTTCTCCACAATTTCCAGGAATGCTTCTGTCCTAGTCCGCAGCTGCCCGGCTCCCTGAGATGAATGGTCAACACAGTCACCCGTCAACTCAAGAAAGGAAATTCTCTCCTCTTCGAATATACTCTTCAAGTAACTCACTCCTCCGGCCGACTGTCTGCATCCCCAGTGAGAAAAGTGGATCACTCCATCTACCCTAAAGCTGCGTGCAAGATCCAGGCAGAAGTTTCCACGATCGACCACGCTTCCACAAAGAGGATTATAGACAAGTTTCTCTGCGAGACTCTCAAGTGGTCGCTGTGGATCAACCGGATACATCCAGTCCCACATGAGCTCACTGGCAACCACGAGGTTCTTCGATCCCGGAACGAAGAGATTGAAAAGCTCATTATCGTAATAGGGAGGAATGTGAAGCCAGAGGATCTTCCTCGCGTTTTCGGAAATCGCTTCAAGCCTTTCGTGGATACCTCTGGAGGCCGCCGCAATTCTCCCATCCCCGGCCAGAGTATGAAGTACATACAACGAGTTCATGTGTTCATACAAGTGCTGAGGCAGATACGAGTCTTCCGTTCTGGCTTTCGACTCCTCGAGGTTTTCCATGAGTTCTCTTTCATAAGACAATCTCAACGACAACTCATCCATTTTGAAGGGGGCCCCTGTGATTTCTTCGATCGTGCCGACAACTTCTTTCAGTTGCGAGAGAACGTATCCTACAGCCTCACTCTTTCGACCTCTTGGCACATCTATCAAAATGAAAGGAACATCGTATTCCTTGGCTATTCTTTTGAAGGTTGGAAGATTTCCATCGCAGAGAATGCTTGTCGTCATCACCAACTTTGGCGGGGGGAGAAGCTTTCTCATAGATACTCCAACAGAAGCTCTATGAAACGTACAGAGGGAGTCGCTTATTCCCGCCTGTGAAGAATATGCTATCGCCGTGTCCTCAAGATGCATCGACGAAAGCGCTCCAGAAATGCCTTCGGCAGAGACGGGGTTAAGACCCGCAGAAAGAAGAAGCTCAGAAGGGGCCATGAGATTCACCCACACGGTACTGATACCCTTTATTGCAAAATAGACTTCCTCAAGCGCTAGATGATTGACCGTATTGACAAATCGAGGTCGACCCCTGTCTGGAAAATGCCTTCTTCTGAGGTTCTCAAATCCCATGCCTAACTGAAGCCATTTCTTGAACTTTTCGGTATCATCTATGTAATTTCTTAGAAAGCTTCCGAATTTCACACTCTTTCGCGACATCTACTATACTCTCGCTCCTGCCACAATGAATTGCTGTTATCAACCCATTGTCCCTTTGAGTCGGGATATTTGACTGAACTCAATTATAACCTCTTACGAACAAAGAGTCTGATAGTTCACCGGTCAGCTACTTCGCGCCCGCGATATGCTTGATCACTCTGAATCTCTTTCTGCATGACTGGGCGGTATTGACCCGCTCTCTCCAAACAGGGCAAAGGAAAGGGATTTCCGAAAGTGATAGCCGTATATCGCAAATTCCACCGACAGTGGGAAAAGCGACGGCTTAAAGAAGGCCGTCCACAGTAACAGTAGCCAGTAGTGTATTCTGCCTCTTTCACGGATTCCAAGTACCCATAGGGACTTCAGAAAAGCCTTAAGACTATCGGAAAGGGGTCTTACATGTCTAGGTGTATTAGGTTTATAGTTCTTAAGAAAGGTAATGACTCTCTGACGGTAAGGTTTAGGAGCGTAGATGCTCTTAAGTATCTCATAGTAACCGTCTTCAAGGTTCTTGAGTCCCATCTTAGGAACTATGTTAGTCAGAATGCTTGTGTTATTTCCAGAGAACTCCGATGCGATCCTGTTCTCTTCTTTCAACCTCATGAAGAGTCTTGTACCTGTAGGCGCAGTGAGGACACCAACCATTGCCGTCACTATACCGCTCTTCTGAATGAAATCGATCATGTTTCTGAATACCGAAGGCTTATCGTGATCGAAGCCCACAATGAATCCGCCCTGAACCTGCAGCCCAAACTGCTGCATCTTCTTTACAGATGAGAGTAAATCTCTGTTTCGATTCTGATACTTACCGCATTCAAGAAGGCTTTCCTCCTCGGTAGTCTCTATGCCGACGAAGACGGTTCCAAAATTTGCGTCGACCATGAGTTTCATGAGTTCATCGTCATCCGAAAGATCAATTGAGACTTCTGTATTCAGTACAAAAGGATAATTCCTCTCTTTCATCCATTCGGCTACTGCCGGAAGAATCTCTCTCTTCAGCTTCGTCTTGTTGCCGATGAAATTGTCGTCCACAATGAAGACTCCCCCGCGCCAACCAGCCTCATATAATGCTTCCATTTCGGCAGTGAGTTTTTCCGCGCTCTTCGTCCTGGGAATTCGTCCGTTTAGCAGAACAATGTCACAGAACTCACAATTATAAGGACAACCTCTGGAATATTGAATGTTCATTGAAGAGTACTTTCTCATGTCAAGAAGCGCCCAGTTTGGAATGGGGCTGGTTCCGATATCTGGAAAGCCGTCAGATCTGTAAATGTGCTTAGCCTGGCCTTTCTCTAAATCATGAAGAAACGGAGCCAGAGTCATTTCTGCCTCGCCAAGAACAAGATGATCGACTTCACTGAACTCCTCGGGTCTGGTTGTGAAAAGCGGCCCGCCCGCTACAGTTTTGACACCAAGCTCTCTGCACCTTTGAATGACCTTCTTTGCCGAGTCAAGCTGAATGTCCATCGAGCTAATCATTACGTAGTCGGATTCTGTGATATCTTCATCACGCAGAGTGTCCGTGTTCATATCGATGAGCTTCTTCTCCCATTCTTCGGGCAACATGGCAGCAACGGTCATGAGACCAAGTGGGGGATACGCCGCTTTCTTAGAAACAAACTTCAAAGCATGCTTGAAACTCCAGAATGTCTCCGGGTATTCAGGGTAAACCAACAGAACTCTCAAGATCTCACTTCCTTTTTTCTTAAGATACCCATGACTCTGTTTCCGTAATAGAACGTTCGCGCGAAACAGTTCAATCTGCGGGATAAGAGACTGCGAAAACTGCCGTGACATTACCTAGAGTTGATTTGACCTCATTGTTCAGCTGTCGGTCTAAGTCACTTTACCGTAGTTGTTATAACGAAAGAGTATTCTCATTGAAAACATGGACTCGATTACTTATCCCGCTGTAATATCAATTTTACCACGCAGGCTAGTCAAGAGAACTCGCCAGCATACTTGAAACGCTTTGTCTCAGCGAATTCATGACGAGAATCCTTGGGTCATGACGAGATGCCGCTTCTTTGACATCGTCCTGGTCGAATGGTTAAAATCCTCAGGAGCTGCTGCATGACGGCGAGAATTGCGCAATCAATAAGGACCAGTTTATCTCGGCATCTCTCTCTGTTCAACAAGAACGACTCATAGAACCCACCCCTTACTATTTCGTGAGAGTCACCCAACCTGGCTACAAGAGAGTTAAAGGTTTCGGTTTTCCAAGACCTCGCACAAAGCCGAATTGTCAAGAGAGGCTTGTCCAATTGCCTAGTTTTTGTTTCTTAAATGGTGCATCAGACCATTCCCACCTCGCGAAATTCTCGGCAAATGCTTCACTTACATTGAGTTTCTTGGATTCGCGCTCCCGGTTCAAACGAGAAGCCTATCCCCTGAAAAGGCCTCCACTCAAATTAAATCCACGAACTCTTCTCTCGCAACGAAGAGCGCGGGCAAAGCTTGATCCTAAATCGCATCAAATAATTCGATATATTTACAGAAAGCGTTTATCAAAGATCGCTATATACTTCTTCACCTTCAATGAATACTCTCTCTGCCTTCGCCGAAAGGTTGAATGGATGATCAGTCCAGATAGCAATATCTGCGTCTTTTCCAACTTCAAGTGATCCAACTCTCTCATCTATCTTCAAAATCTTCGCAGCATTTATCGTCACCATCTTGAATAGATCGTCCTCTTTGGAGCCGTAACGTAAAGCCACACCGAGTTGAACGTTCGTATTTTCAAGAGGAATGACTGGATGATCACACATGAAAGCTGCCAGGACGCCTTTTTCGTTGAGTATTCTTGGCGCATCGTAACTCATGTCCTTAAGCTCGAGTTTCGTTCGAAAACCGAAAATAGGTCCAAGAACAACCGGAACATTGTTATTCTTGAGAAAATCTACTATCTTGTAGCCTTCAGTTGCGTGCTCCACAACAAGATCAAAATCAAACTCCTTTGATAGCCTTACTGCAGTCAGAATATCATCCTGTCTGTGAGCGTGAATTCTTGCGGGGATTTCCTTCTTGAGCACTTTTTCTCCTACCTCAAGTTTCGGGTCTATATCCGTGAAGGGCTTTCCCTCTTTCTCAGCAGCCTTCTTCTTCTCAATGTAGGCCCTGACTTTTGTGAAGTAACCACGGATAACAGCTGCCGTTCCCAGTCTAGTGGAAGGCGTTTTCTTGAAACCTTCTCCGTAGACTCTCTTGGGGTTCTCTCCTGTCGCCATCTTCAAACCTGCTGGAGCGCGGACAACCATGTCGTCGACTATCAGGGTTTTCTTGAACTTGAAGATAGCGCCCTGACCCCCGACCGGGTTCGCACTACCGGGAACAACCATGACAGTAGTGACTCCTCCTGATAACGCGCGCTTTATTGCGGCATCCTGAGGATTAAACGCGTCAACGACTGAAACATCGGGAGTAAGAGGATCTGTCGCTTCGTTTCCATCTCCGTAATAGCCGCCTACACCCTCTTCATAGATTCCAATATGAGAGTGGGCATCAATGAAACCGGGGAAAATATACTTTCCCGAAGCATCAATTACCTCTGCATCAGGTTCCTCTATTCCCTGGCCTATCCGCTCAATCTTTCCGTTACCGATCAGGACATCGCCTTTGAATGGATCGGATGTGATAGGGTAAACTGTACCATTCTTTAGTAGTATTGACATGAAAGACCTCCTTAGTTCAGTAATATATTTAGATTCTATCAGAAGTGATACGTAATGCACACTTATCGATATGCCGTCTTGTTCTGGAGCCGACTGTCAGGAAGGAGTATATTATGCTTGAAGATGCTGTAGGAAGGGAGTATTCAAGAAACGATCTAGAGAGAAACTGTGCAGAGGCGATGGTTTACGGAGCAAACGAGGAATTCAATCTAAATCTTCCCAAAGAAGCGTTCGACACCATGGGTGCCTTCGGGGGAGGAATGAGAGTCGGAAGCGTTTGCGGTGCAGTAACGGGTTCCCTCGCGGTGATTGGCATTCTTTTCAACAGTGAAGAATTCGAGAAACAAGAGAAAATGAAACGTATCGCCGAAGAATTCCTTGAGGAATTCGAGAAGAGATACGGTCATCTTGATTGCAAAGTACTTAAAGAAAAGTACAGGGATGAAGTTATCGGATGTGAGCCGACCGTAAGAATGGCCGCGAAAGTGCTTGAAGAGATAATCGTCAAGTACGAAAGAGAAAAGACTAACTGATGACGATCAAATGAAAAGAAACGAGAGCATTGCTTGCACTAGAAGAGAAGTGGGGAGACAAATACCACTTGTCAATAAAAAGCTGGAAGGAAAACTGGGAATCTCTTTCAACCTTCTTTCAATATCCAGAGGAACTGAGAAGATTGGTTTATACAACTAATCCCATTGAATCAGTTAATAGACAACTGAGGAAGGTAACGAAGAATAAGGGAGTCTTTCCTACGGATACTTCTCTCTTAAAGATGGCTTATCTAGCAATAATAAATATAACAAAGAAATGGACAGTAAGACCACTTGAATGGTCAAAGATCCTTACTCAACTTGTGATAAAGTATGAAAGATTAGCTAAGTACATAAGCTGATTCTTAAACCCATTACAAAAAAGGGGTTTACACAAAAAAAGAGACAGAACCTTGATTAGTTAAAAAAACGGGGAGCCGAAAGGCTCCCCGACTTACTAAAGGCGTAAATTGCTTCTATTATTCTTCGTCCTCTGAATCATCTGAGTCATCGACTAATTCTTCGGAGGGTTTTTCTTCATCTGAAGAGACTTCGACAGTTTTTTCGGCAGTCGATTCTTTCTTAGTTTCGAGAGCAGCGGCGTTTAGACCCTCTCTGCCCTCAAGAATAGCATCGGCCATGGTATGAACGATCAACTGAATTGCCCTTATGGCGTCGTCGTTTCCGGGGATTATGAAGTCTATTACATCTGGATCACAGTTGGTGTCTGCTATACCGATAACCTTTATGCCGAGTTTGTTGGCTTCTGCAACGGCGATCTCTTCTTGTTTGGGGTCAACAATGAAGATAACATCGGGAAGCTTCTGCATTTCTTTGACACCGCTCAGGTTCTTTCTAAGCTTATCGAGCCTTTTGTTGATCATGCTCTGCTCTTTCTTGGGTAGAGCGGCGAGCTTTCCCGACTCTTCCATTTCTTCGAAGTTCTTGAGAGCCTCGATTCTCTTCTTGATCGTAGCGAAATTCGTCAAAAGGCCACCGAGCCAGCGGCTGTTGACGTAAAAGGAGTCACATCTCTTCGCTTCTTCCTGTACGATTTGCTGAGCCTGTCTCTTTGTGCCAACAAAAAGGAACGTTGCACCTTCCTGAGCAGAATTTCTCACATACTCATAGGCCTCTTCAATGAGCTTAAGTGTCTTCTGAAGGTCTACGATGTAGATGCCTTTTCTCTCACCATAAATATACGGCTTCATCTTGGGGTTCCATCTTCTCGTTCTGTGACCGAAGTGAACTCCGGCTTCGAGAAGCTGTTTCATAGATACTACCGACACAAATACACCTCCGTTTTGGTTTTCCTCCGGCTTTGCGCCGATCGACCCCTACAGAAGGGGCACCGGGATCGACTGCGATTACTGCCGTGTGTTGTCCTCGTCAGCGACGAGATCTCTATATGTGTAACGCTTTGCATTCAACCAAAGGTCTTCGAGAGAATAGAACTCTCTTCCCTTCTTACTGAATATGTGGACGATGAAGTAACCGCCATCTATTACCAGCCAATCATAGCCTTTTCCTTTGTCATAGTAGATGATCTCGACGGTTTCCTTTTCGATGTACTCGAGTATCGCCTCTCGAAGAGCACCCATATGGGGGTCAGAATTGGCGGTTGCTACGACAAAGTAATCAGATAGATTTGACACCTTGGAGACGTCCAGTATTACGATGTCTTCTCCATGCTTTTCATCCAAAATGTCTGCGATCTCCTTAACTACGTTATCCAAATTGATTCTCCTATTCATATCATGGTCATCCGTTGACGGTTCACCGTACTCCGAAAAAACCCTTCAGAAAACGATCCATGCAAAATCACTTCCAGAACCGCGCCAAAATCGATCTTGATTCTCTCTATTCAACAGTGACGCTCTTAGCCAGGTTTCTCGGTTTGTCTGGATCTAGCCCTCTCTTAACCGCGATGTAGTATGCGAAGAGCTGCAGATAAGGTGACATCACCAGCGGATATAGGGGATCGAGAACACGAGGAACCTCGATACGACTGTTCACGGTCTTTGAGACTTCTTTATCGTTCTCTGAACAGATAGCCAGAACCTTTGCATCTCTTGCTCTGGTCTCCATTATGTTGGAAATCATCTTCGACTTCAATTCATCCTCAGGAACTATTGCAAAGACCGGAAAGTCCTTATCCAGTAAAGCTATAGGGCCATGCTTAAGCTCTCCGGCTTGATAACCGCTTGCGTGAATATAACTGATCTCTTTGAGCTTCAAGGCGCCTTCCAGGGCAGTTGCATAGCTATACCCTCTACCCATGTACATGAAATGTTTGAAATCGGAGTATTCCGCTGCCAGTCTTTTACACTGTTCGTTAGCGGCTGGGAGTGTATTCTCAAAAACCGTGGGCATCCCTTCCAGCTCATTAACAATCTTTGCGATATCTGAACTGCTTTGACCTATGATGCTGGAGATGCAGGCTCCCAGAAGAAGCAGGACTGCAACCTGTGCGACGTAAGTTTTGGTGGCTGCCACACCTATCTCCGGACCGGCATTTATATAAATCACTGCGTCGCTCTCTCTCGAAATTGTGGACCCAACAACATTTGTAAGAGATATGATTCTGGTTCCAAGTCTTTTCGCCTTACGAATCCCCTCAAGAGTATCTGCCGTCTCACCTGATTGGGAAATAGCTATGACAAGGTCACTGAATCCTTCCGGCAATCTTCTGTAACGAAATTCTGAAGCCACTTCAACTTCTATCCGAATCCCAGAATAGTCCTGTATGAATCTCTGGAAGACTAATCCTGCGTGGTAACTTGTTCCGCAAGCCAGTACAGTTATCGATCTAGCCTTCGCGATCTCTTCTTTCAGATGATCAACCTCTTTGAACCTGGGAGCTCCATCCTTGATTCTGGACATGAGAGCATTTCTAAGAGTCTGTGGCTCTTCGAATATCTCTTTGAGCATGAAATGATCATAGCCGCCCTTTTCAGCCGAGTCCTCGCCCCAGGTTATCCTAGTTGACGATTTTCTAACAGATGTGCCGTCCAATCTGGATATACTTACACTGCCTGGACGAATTACGGCAAGTTCTCCATCATCAATGAAGTAGACGTCTCTAATATGCTTCAATAGAGGCGTAACGTCTGAGGCAAGATAGCCGCTTTCGCCAGTAGATCCTACGACAAGGGGACTCCCTTTGCGAGCTGCAACGATTACGTCGGGATGGTCCTGATGAACTACGCCAATTGCATACGCACCTTCAAGATCCACCAAAGTATGCCTTACGGCTGAAACAATGTCACCGGAATAATGGTCTTCAATGAGATGGGCTATTACCTCTGTGTCGGTAACCGACTTGAAAATGTGGCCCTTCTTTTCTAGATCTATTCGCAGAACGTCGAAATTCTCGATAATACCATTGTGCACAACCGCTATCTTTCCCGTGCAATCGGTATGAGGATGTGCATTGAAATCGGAAGGCCCTCCATGAGTTGCCCATCTGGTGTGGGCAATTCCCTGAACAACGCTCGAATCCAGCTCGTCTCCAAGAATCTTTTCGAGAGCGGAAATCCTTCCAACGGCCTTCGTTACTCTTAGACCTTCTCGACTGTTCACGGCAACTCCTGCGGAGTCGTAGCCTCTATATTCAAGCTTCTTCAGGGCATCTACAAGCTTTCTTATTGTGAGGTCTTCTCCAACCATTCCAACAATGCCGCACATACTACTTTTCTCCAATCTTCATTTCGAGGCTCTTAACTAGATCGCCCTTGACTCCCTGGTAAGCAACTCTAATTGCGTTCTTTATGGCGAGGGCATTAGAATTGCCGTGGGCCTTCACAACGGCCCCTTTAACACCAAGGATGAAAGCACCTCCGTACTCACTCGGGTCCATAGCTCTTTTCAGCCGTTCCAGCGCGCGTTTGAGAAAGAGAGCACCGATCAGTCCGAAAAGACCGCTCCGCTTGATTTCTTTCTTAAGCGTTGCTGAAATCAGCTTTCCCGTGCCTTCCATTGCTTTCATGGCAACGTTGCCGTCGAATCCGCTGCAGACAACTACATCTACATCTCCGTAGTTGATATCACTGCCTTCAACATTCCCAGCAAAATCATCGCCAAGTTCAGCTTTCAGATAGTCGAATGCCTGCTTAGTGAGTTCAGTACCTTTCTCTTGCTCCTCACCAACATTAAGCAACCCAACCTTCGGGTTGGTTCTTCCGAGAAGCTTCGCGTATTCATAGCCCATTCTGCCGAAGTCGCGCAGGTGCTCAGACCTGACTTCGGAGTTTGCTCCGGCATCGACCAGTATGGTGAATCCATTCTTGGAGGGAGTTAGAACGGCGATAGCGCCTCGATCAACGCCTTTTATTCTTCCCACAATGAAAAGTGCGGCGGCAAGAACCCCGCCCGTATTCCCTGCAGAAACAAGAGCATCGACCTTTCCGTCTTTCACCTGCTGTGCGGCTTTGTAAAGAGAGGTCTCCTTTTTTCTCAGCAAAAGAGAAGGCTTCTCCGACATCGGAAAAACCTCTCCCGCATCAACTATTCGAATTCTTGAGCTTTCAGGCGTCTCTTTCAGCAAAGGCTTGAGACTTTCTTCTTTTCCTACCAGAACTATCTCAAGATCGTGAAACTCTTCGAGAGCAAGAAAAGCACCGTCTATGTTAACTTCGGGAGCATTATCTCCACCAAAAGCATCGAGGGCAATTCTTACGCCTTGCATCTGTTACTCACCAATCTCAAGAATCTGTCTTCCTCCATAATAGCCACAGTGCAGGCACACTCTGTGTGGCTGTTTTGGTTCGCCGCAGTTTGGACATGTAGAAACAGCCACTTTGATCGCACTATATGTCTTTGCGCGCTTCAAGCGGGTTCTGCTCCTGCTTCGCTTTTGCTTTGGAACGGCCACTCTAATCCCTCCTATATCTAGCTCTTCAATTTCTCTCTCAGGTCGGAAATAGCCTTGTGCCATTCATCCTGAATCTCTTCCCTCTTCTGGCACGAATGGTTTTGCTCATCGTTAAGGTTTGCTCCACAATATGGACACAGACCTGCACAGTCTTTTTCGCACAGAACCTTCTGAGGAACCTCAACAATTATAGCCTCAATAACGCGTTCTGACAAGTCCAGCAGATCTCCCTCAAGCCTCAGAACATTATCCAGGTCGGCGCTTGTGCCGTCTTCTGCAAAAACAACACTGTCTTGAAGTACGTAGGTGGCTTCAATTGTTCCTTCAATCGGGATTGAGACTTCTTTCAAACACCTTGCGCAGTTCTCTTCGAGGATTGTTTTCACCGAACCTGTTACAATGATCGAATCCTTATCTTTATACAATTCGATGTGGGTCTCTGCAGCGCTTGTCAGCTTTATCTCTTCTGTGAAGTCTGGGTCCAGAACGACATCTATCGTCTTCTTGAATTCGAAGCTGTTCAGATCAACGATTAACTCATGGATTTTCGCCATTTCAATCACCTCTGTGCCAGCAAATACTACATCACTGCTATTTCAATTTACTCACGTTTCATTGAACAAATGAAGAAGATTCCTTCATTCTAGATAACAGGCTACGAGCTATTCGATCGATTTCGTCCATTGTTCTCTCTTCCGGACTGCCGAGATCTATAGAATCAGTCTTCGAAAGTTTGTCCTGTATGATTATTATGTCTGTCGAGAGCCTCGCTGCCTCCGCAGGATCATGTGTAACCATTATCACACTGATTCCCCTCCTCATCCAGATTTTCTGGATGTCTTCCATCAGCCTGTCCTTAATTACAACATCTAGAGAACTGAACGGCTCGTCCAAAAGAATGATATCAGGGTTGAAGGCTAACGCCCTCGCTATATTGACTCTCCTGCACATCCCGCCGCTTAGCTGAGAAGGATACTTGCTCTTATGCTTCTTCAGTCCAACAAATGAGAGAAACTCAACCGGGTCGCACCCAGGTGAGACAATCGAGATATTCTGGGCAGCCGTCAACCACGGGATTAACCTATCGTCCTGGAATACAAATCCCAAGCGTTTGCTGTCAAGTTCAACAGTTCCGCTATCGGGCTTCAGGATACCGCCGATGATTCTCAGTAGTGTGGTTTTACCGCAGCCGGAGCTGCCGAGGATCGTTAGGAAGAAATCACCGTCTATAGAGTAGCTGAAACCATCAATTATCTTCTCCCCGTCAAACTGCTTATGCAGATCTCTAATTCTTAAGTGCATAGCGGGCACTCCTTCCTATTAGCAGATCTAGAAGCTTCTCGGTAAGTATGCCGAGAATCACAAGGATCAGAGTGTAAGCGAAGACTCTGGTAGTGTTTATTGAGTACTTCGCATCGGACATTGCTCTTCCTATACCGGATGCCCCAACCATGAACTCAGCTACTGCGACTGATTTCCACATGATTCCAACCCCCACTCTCATTGACGACACTATGAAGGGAAAGGCAGAGGAAAGATAGATCTTCCTGAGAACAACCTTCCTGGAGAGCCTGTAAACTTTTGCCATCTCTACCAACTTCTTGTCTACGTTTCTGACTCCCTCTGCAATATTAATTGTGAAGATAGGAAATAGCGTAAGCAATACAATATATACTGGAGAAGAGAACCCTACCCCCCACCAGAAGATCGCCAGAGCAAGCCAGGATACGATAGGAATAGACTGGAGAATCACTACCAACGGTCTGAGCAATTCATACAATACATCGATCAGACCCATAAGAAACCCGGTCACCATGGCCATCCCCAGCGCGAGAAAAAGCCCAATAAAAGCCTTTGAGCATGTTTCGACAATATTCGACCAGCCTCTAGCGCTTGAGAGTATTTTCGTGAATTCCGCTATTGTTTCGCCTGGACCAGGCAATAGAAGGTTGCTTGAAACCAGCAGAGATGCGACAAACCACACCAGTAGAAGAAAACCTACCGAGAGAATTGGCGCAAGCTGTTTCCTTCTAGAAGAAGAGAGCATCTAGATCAATATCACCCGTCAGTTCCTGATCGAGTTCCCGCAGCTTTTCAATATATATCGTTGTTTCTTCCCTGGCTTTTTCGGAGTTTGCAAATAGAAAGCCTGCTGTATCCATTGCCTTCTGCAGTACAGGAATGGGGAAGCCACCCATCTTTTCTGACACTATCTCCGCAGTCTTCTCCCTATTAGCGAGCGACAGGCTCATGGACTGCTGGTAAAGGAGAAGGAATGATTCGACAACACTTCTATCGAGAGAACCGCTTACGAATATCCCCGATGTAGGAATGTTGATTCTCCTATCGTTGAAGCTTTCCCATAGATCTTCAATCGGCATGGACCTTATTACACTTTGAACACGAGCCTCGGCAAGAGAAGCAAACGGTTCAGGTACAAGTATGAGCTTGGCTTTTCCGCTCGCAAGAAGCTGCACAGACTCGGCGCCGCCTACGTAGACTATCGACACATCTCTTCCGACTTCATATCCACGGGACTCAAGGGCGCCGCGAAGAATGGTGTCTGCTGTCTGACCGGGTGCCTGCAAGGTATAGATCACCGTTCCTACCAGGTCTTTTATATCATCTATCGGCTTCTCTGTAGATATGAAATAGAAGCCATTCCACATGCTCACTGCCGCGAGCTTAATATCTACTCCAGAAGCTGCCAGCTTAACTCCAACGGTTACGGGAAGAAGGCTTATCTGTGCCCTCCCTGTAACCAGCATTGAAATCGCTTCGTCTACGCTTCTCCACAAATTGATTTCGAGACCCGGGACTTCATTAGAGATATCCGAGGAGAGTAACTCAGCAATCGGAATTAGAGTAGGACCAACTGGATTTATGTAATTGATGCCAAAAGATACGAGGGCTAGAGACACCACTAAAACTGTAATAATGAGTTTCTTCATATAGAACCACCTCCACTAGCAATTATACACTCAATTCGCCTGCCTGACGACGGCTTAACAGCTTTGAAGGCCAAATCGCGAGCCTGAAGCCGAATCAGAACTCTCAGGGCCGATTTCTTCCCGATGAAGGCTAGAATCGCCCTCTATAAGGAGTTTGGTAATTTGAGCTCTGAGTGGTAGAATAATAGCGACATCTCATGCGAAGGGGGGAACAGTATGAACAAAAAAGAACTCATCGCTGAAATCGCTGAGAAAACGGGTGTTACTAAGAAAGATGCTGGAAAGACCCTTGACACAGTGATCGAGATCATCGAAAAGACACTGTCTAAAGGTGATGTTGTGAGACTCGTTGGTTTTGGCACATTTATGGTAGCTTCAAGGAAGGCCAGAAAGGGTGTCAATCCGAGAACCAAGAAGCCCATTACGATACCGGGCGGAAAAGTTCCTAAATTCGTACCTGGAAAGGAACTGAAGGAAAAGGTAAAATAGTGTCGTAGACTCTGCGGCGGCCGGAGTTGCCGCCGCTTTTGTTTTGGAGTGAAAGACTTGAAAGGAATCTGGGTTCTCTTTGTTATCTTCATTATTATTGTGGCTTTGGGTGCTTTCTTGAACATCTACTTTCTCAGGCAGTTTGGCGATGAAATGGTTTCAAGTCTCAGTACAAGGGAAATAGAGAACAAACTTCAGACCATGTCCGAAAGAGTTTCCCAACTCAACCTGAATCTCGACTCACTCTCTTCTCTTGAAGTGAGACAGGATCTTTCGAAGATAATCACCGATTTTCAGGGGATTATTGCAAACCTGAACTCAGTCTCGGCTGCTGTTAGCAGTACTTCCGTTGGGGACTCGTTGACAAATCTCTCAAATGATATGCAAAACATTCGGAATCAGCTCGCTTCACTGGACAGAAGAGAGACTGTAGACTACTCGACCCAGATAGAGGGAATAAGAGGAAAGATTGTCTCTCTTGAGTGGCAGCTGGAAGAGCTCAAGTCGCTTGTAGAATCCAGTATGGTTGATGTCAAAAACGCCGTTTCGGGAACTGTTGTCCCTTACAGTACTCGGAGTGAGTTTTACGAGGAAGAGGTTGGAAAAGGTGTACGAATAAGAATTGAATCTGGCTTCAAAGGAAGTAGCATTATCCATGACAGCGATATCCTTATGATTCTGAACGAAATATATGCCTTGAGGGCAACTAAGATCTCATTAAATGGGAAGAGAATAATGCCATATACTTACGTGCGTTGCGTAGGAGCAACTGTTATAATTGATGATGTACCTACTCAAATTTCGCCTATTGTTATTGAGGTGTTGGGCGATTATGATTATTTGGTTTCCGGTCTGGGTCTCTTGAAGGAGTTTTTCAAGGGCAGGGAGATTGAAATGACTTTTCTGCCTCTTGAGTTTATTACCATTCCCGCGGGAGGGGGTTGATTCAGTTGAAAAAGGTTACCCTTCTTACTCTTCTTATACCTGTTTTCGTGCTCTTCACGGGGTGTAACTCTCCGTTCATTACTAGAGATGATTTTCTTGCAAAGATGGATGCTATTGAAGAGAAGATTGACTCTATTGCTCTTAGTCAAAGGAAGATAGTTGAGCTTGAAGATGCTGTACAGGAGCTTGCCTTTCGCATAAACTTTGTTCAAGCAATAGAGCCCACCTATGCAGGCTATGATGAGCTTGAAGCGCTGAGAGCAGAACTTCAGATAATAAAGAATATGCTTGCTGAATCGGTTATAGACTCCGCCTCGTCTGCAGCAATCGTTAAGACGCTCTATGACAAGATCGACGGAGTATTGATCAGCTCGGTAGAAACCAACATAATGACGCGGGAGATCGACGATCTTAACAGAAAAGTCCAGGCCCTAGAATCTCTGAACTCTTCAAGATACACAGAGCTCGTCCAGAGAATCTCCGAAGTGGGTAGCTACGACAGCTCAATTGATGAGGCGAAATTCGAAGAGCTCCTCAGAAGAATAGAAGAGATAAAGAACACTGAAGTTGTTGTTGTTCAACAGGAGCCTGAGCGAGATGACGGGAAATACGAAGAACTCGTGCGAAAGATCGAGCAGCTTGCAGCAAGAACGGATACTTCAGCCATCGATAGCGCAAGATATGATTCGATTGCAAGGAGGCTTGCAGAACTTGAAGAGACTGTTGGATCGGCCGTTATAGATGCAGAGGTTTTCAACGAACTGGTATTGAGGATTGAGGAAATGGACTCCAGGACACGCGAGCTTGCGGTCAATCTAG